>DASXXY010000284.1:0-15528 GCA_036502805.1 Gaiellales bacterium
TACGTGCGTGCCGAGGGGCGCAGGGTGTCCACGCGCTTGCCGCCCTGGTAGACGTCGACGACGGCCTCGGTCGAGATGTAGCTGCGCGTGATCGGCGACTCGATGCTGCGCAGCTGGAGCCCGTAGCCGTGGAACTGCACCATCCGGCCCGGTGCGAGCACGAGCGTACGGCTCGTCGCATACGCGCTCGTGCCCACGATCGCGACGACGCCGATCATGACCGCGAGGTGCACGACGTAGCCGCCGTAGCGGCGGCGGTTGCGCCCGATCAGCTGCGCCAGCGCGGCAGGCCAGGACGTACCTGGCGTGAGCGCGCGCCGGGCGGCCGTGCCGCGCGCCAGCTCGAGGCCGATCGTGACGGTCACGAAGAGGCAGAGGCTGAGCGCCACGACGCCCGCGACGCTCGAGGCGTAGCCGAGCAGCACGAGCAGCGCGCCCGCGGCGAGCGCCGAGGCGAACGGCCAGCGGAAGGCCTGCACGACGCCGCGCACGGACGCGCGCCGCCAGGCGATCACGGGGCCGATGCCCGCGAGCAGCAGCAGCGGCAGGCCGAGCACGACGGCGAAGAAGTCGTAGTAGGGCGACTGCGTCGCGACGCGGTGCCCCGAGAGCGCCTCCGAGATCGACGGGAAGAGGACGCCCCAGAGGATCGCGAACGCGAGCGCGACGAAGAGCAGGTTGTTGAACAGGAACGTGGCCTCGCGCGAGACGAGCGAGTCGATGCGGTGCGGCGAGCGCAGCTGGTCGAGGTTGCGCGCGATGACGACGATCGCGACCGTCGCGACGATCGCGATGTAGCCGACGAACCACCAGCCGACGCTCGACACCACGAACGTGTGGATCGAGGACGTGAAGCCCGAACGCGTGAGGAACGTGCCGACGATGCAGAGCACGTAGGTGAGCGCGACGAGCGAGACGTTCCAGACCTTGAGCATGCCCTTCTTCTCCTGCACGATCACGGAATGCAGGAACGCGGTCGCGGTCAGCCAGGGGATGAGCGCGGCGTTCTCGACCGGGTCCCACCCCCAGAAGCCGCCCCAGCCGATCTCCTCGTAGGCCCACTTGGCGCCCAGCAGCATGCCGACGCCGAGCGCGAGCCAGGGCACGAGCGTCCAGCGGCGCACGGCCTGCAGCCAGCGGCCGTCGGTGCGGCCGCTGACGAGCGCCGCCATCGCGAACGCGAACGGGATCGTGAAGCCGACGTAGCCGAGGTAGAGCAGCGGCGGGTGCGTGAGCATGTACGGGTTCTGCAGCGACGGCACGAGGCCCGCGCCGTCGCGCGGCACCTGGGCGACCGTGTTGAACGGGCTCGCGACGAAGCTCGTCGCGAACGCGAAGAACGCGCAGGCGCCGCCGAGGAATGCGACGAGGTACGGCATGAGCTCGCGCGAGCGGCGCCGGTGCTGGTAGGTGACGAGCGCCGAGAGGCCGCTCAGAACGAGCAGCCAGAGCAGCAGCGAGCCCTCCTGGCTCGACCAGAACGACGAGATCAGGTACGGCTCGGGCACCTCGCGCGAGGAGTGGTCGGCGACGCTCTCGAAGCGGAAGTCATGCCGCACGATGGCCGTCACGAGCACGCCCGAGGCGACCGCGACGCACACGAAGCAGCCCGCGAGCGCCCGCCGCGCGCTCGTGATCACGCGCTGGTCGCGCATGCGCGCGCCCACGATGGCGGCGACCGGCGCATACACGGCTGCGAGCAGCGCGAGCAGCAGCGCGCCGCGGCCGAGCAACTCCATCAGGCGCTCACTGCGTCGGCGCGACGGCTGTCGAGGAGTACTTCGACGGGCACTTCGTGCTCAGCGTGTCGGCGCGGGCGGCGAAGTCCCTGCCCTGCACCTTGCCGTCGATCAGGATCGCGCGGCCGTCGCGGAACGCGGAGGGCACGGAGCCGTGGTAGACGATCGTGAGCTTGCGCGCCGTCGCGGCGTCGTGCGTGTAGGCCGTGTTGTCGGCGAGCTGGATGCGCATGCCGGCGGCGCTCGCGGCGTCGCCCTCGTGCGAGACGACGGTGCCGTTGAGGCGCACGTCGCCGGCGTGCTGCTTGGCCGCCAGCACCTGCTGCACCTGCACGACGGCGATGGTGCCGCCGAGCACGGTCGAATAGATCAGGGCCGCTCCCAGCGTCGAGGCGACGATGAGCGCGACGATCAGGCGGACATTGCTTCCTCGCACAGCGGCTTCAGCATACCCGGCGCGGCTCGCGCACTACCGCCGGACGTCTCGCCGCCTACTGCGCGTCGTAGCCGAGCTCGCGCGTGAGGGACGCGCTCGGCGGCTCGCGCAATGCGTCGCAGTAGCCCTGCCCGTAGGCCGCGCGCAGGAACCACCCGATCAGCTCGTGATCCCAGCGCTCGCGCGGCACCTGGAAGAGCTCGGCCCAGATCTCGGTCAGGCGCGCGTCGAGCACGGATGCGAGCTGCTCGCGCGACGCCGGCAGGGGTGCCGGAGGCGAAGTGGACGCGAAGTCGGCCATCGACAACAGGGTACGAGGGCCATCGGACGGAGCCTGCGGCGAGCTCCCGTCCGGCTCAGACGGGACGGCCCGCCGTGGGCGCGACCGGCACCTGCGCCGCGTGCGGCCAGAGACGCTTGAGTACGCCGGGCCACGCCACGAGGCTCTCGATCGAGAGCAGCACGAGCGCGGCCAGCGGCAGGTCCGAGTAGCGCTCGAAGGCCGCGTAGCGCGGCTCCCACTCGGGGAAGAACTTGCGGTTGAAGTCGAGCAGGCGCTCGACCTGGAAGAAGCGGTCGGCGCGCGCCAGCACGAGGCGCAGGCCGCGCTCCCAGGCCGGCAGCTTGGCATCGCTGCGGAGCAGGTCGCCGAAGGCGTTGAAGTTGAGCGAGATGCGCTCGATGCCGCGTCCGCCCGCCCACGCGAACGTCTCGCAGAGCAGGAACTCCATCAGCCCGTTGGGCGTGTGGTGCAGCCGGCGCATGGCCGAGAGCGAGAGATCGCCGCTGGCCGGCGCGGGGACGAAATGCACGAAGCCCACGAGCCGCCCGCCGGCGTCGTAGCCGAGCGCGAAGACGGCATCGCCGTGATCGGGCGCGTGCATGTCGTCGAGCGCCATCGTGAAGCCGCGCTCGGGCTGGCCGCGCAGCCACGAGCGGCTGACGCGCTCGACGTCGCGCCGCTGCTCGAGCGTCAGCTCGCGGGCGCGCGCGATGCGCGCCACGTGTCCGCCCTTGCGCAGGCGCGTGACCGATTGGCGCACCTTGCGGATCGGGCGTCCCTCGAGCGAGAAGCGCCCGGGGTGCACGACCGCCTCGTCGCCGATGTAGATCGTGCGCAGGCCGATCGCATGCCAGTCGGCGAGGTGCGAGCGCGCGACGCCGAGCGCCGCGACGCGCCAGGCGTGCGCGTGGCAGTGGCGTGCGAAGTCGGCGAGCAGCCCCGGCGCGGCGGCGGCGTCACCGACCGGATCGCCCGAAACGAGCGCGACCCCTCCGACGGCGCGGTAGGCCAGGAACGCCGTGCGCTCCTCGTTGAAGAAGTACGACTTGTCGCGGCGCAGCGCGAAGTACGCGAGCGAGTCGCGCCCGTGGCGCTCGACGAGCCGGCGCGCGTCGCGGCGGTCGGCGGCGACCCGGCTGACGGCGCTGTCGCGCGGGCGCAGCGCGAGCCAGACGACGTAGGCGGCGCAGATGATGGCGGCGCTCGCGAGGCTGATCGTGAGGCCGTGCTCGAAGCGGCCAGGATGGCCTGTCGGATCGATGCCGACGAACCCGATCGTGACGTTGACGAACGTGTCGCCGAACGAGAACCCGGCTCCGCCGCGCACCTCCGTATGGATGAACGTCGCCGCGAAGCCGTAGGCGTAGAGCCCGCCGAGCGCCCACAGGAACGCGGCCAGCGCGCGCGGCGGGCCGTCGGGGTCGCCGGCAGCGTCGAAATCGGCGCGCTTCCACCACAGGAGCCCGAACGGCACGGCGCTGACGACCGAGTCGATCACGTCGCGCTCCTTGAAGAGGTGCCCGAAGAACGAGACGGCGAGCAGCCACAGCGCGGCCTGCCAGGAGCGGTGGCGCCGGCGGGCGAGCCCGCGCCCGAGCAGCACGAGGCCGAGCGAGGAGGCGACGAGCAGACCGTCCGCCACGTGCGGCGCAGCCGGGCTGAGCAGCTCCGAGACGATCTGGAGACGGCCGGCCCACGCCGGGGTGACGACGGACACGAGTCCTGCGAGCCCCGCGGCGGTGGCCACCAGCGAGAGCAGGAACGGCGCGCGTGGGGAGCGCGCGGGCGTGCAGTCAGGAGTGCCGATGCACCACACAGTAACGCTCGCATCCGGCCGCGGGCGGCTCTGCGCCGGCCGCTCGCACGACGACGCGGTGCCCGCGTGGCGCGCCGCGCGCGCAGCCGTGCCCGGATGGCCCACCCGTAAGGTGTGCGACGTGCAAGCCGCAGACGCGCTCGATCCACGCTGCTACGCGACGGTCGGGATCGAGCCGCGCACGCGGGCGCTCCTGACGGCGGTGCCGCACGCGGGACAGCTGCTGCGCGACGGCCTCTCGAGCCGCCGTGCTCGGCCCTTCTGGGCGGTCACGCTGCGCGCGGCCGACGGCCCGGCCGCCGGCGTCCACGCGGAGCTGCGGCTGTGGCCCGAGTCGAACGTCGAGTGGTTTCACGGGCGCCTCGCGCTGCTCTGCGGCAGCGACGCCGAGACGGTCGCGGCGCTCGCCCCCGCGGAGCAGCGCGCGCTGCTCGAGCGCAACCTGGCGGAGCGCTCGTACGCGGGGATCCTGGAGACGGCGGCGGACGGGCTCGCCGACGTCGCCTACCTCGAGGGCTTCCGGCCGCGGGCCGAGCTGGCCGCCGACCTCCCCGACGCGCCGCTCGCCCGCACCGTCGCGCCGCCGCCCGACGTGCCGGGCGCGCCGCTCCCCCACCCCGACTTCACGCTCGTCGAGGACGCGGCGGCGCTCGCGCGGCTGTGCGAGCGGCTCGCACCGGCGACGGCCTTCGCCGTCGACATCGAGACCGACTGCGGCCCGCTCGGCGCACCCGCCGACTGGTCGCCCGCCGACGGCGCGGTGCGCCTGCTGCAGGTCGCCGCGCGGATCGGCGGCGAGATCGTGTGCGGCGTCGTCGACTGCTACCGCGTCGCGCCGCGCCCGCTCCTGCGCATGCTCGCCGACGGCCGCGAGATCATCGCGCACAACGCGCGCTACGAGCAGGCCTGGCTGACGTTCCAGTTCGGCCTGCCCGCCTGGCGGACGGTCATGGACACGAGCTGCGCCTTCCGCGTCTTCGAGCGCCACTGGTCGATCCAGGATCCGGCCTACGAGCGCCGCGACGCGACGCTCGCGACCGTCACGCGACGGCTCCTCGGCGCGCCCAAGGGCGACTTCGGGCCCGACTGGTGGGGCGCCGAGCGGCTCCCCGACGCGCAGCTCGACTACGCCGCCTACGACGCCGTCGCGCTCGTCGAGCTGCGCGACCGCGCGCTCGACCTCGCCGAGCGATTCGGCTGCACCGAGCAGGTGCTGGCCGCCTCGCGAACCGCCTGCGTCGAGGCCTTCCGCCGCCTGCCGCAGCCGCACTCGCACGTGCTCGAGGCCGCCTACGAGCTGATCGACGCGACCGTCGACGGGGCCGGCCTCGAGCGCGCCGCCGCCGCCATCCGCCGGCTGCCGCTCGCGGCCTGGCAGCGGGCGGCGCTGCGCGAGCGCTACGCGCTGCAGCGGGCCGCGCTGGCCGCGTAGCGCGCGGGGCCGCGAAACGCCGAGACCCCGTCGCGGCGCCGAGCGGGTAGCGCCGACGGCCATGTCGCAACGGGGGCGGCGCCCGCTCGCTGGACGCGCGGCGGCGCCCTTCGGATGCGAGCGCCCTCGGGCGGTCCGTCGGTGGGCTGCCGAGTGACACTCGCCGCAACCTCCCGTCGATAGCCGCACGTCGAACGGACGTCTGCGATGGGGCCACCCGCGCGTCTGCGCGGCGATCGGCCGTGCCGGGCGCCAAGTGGCACTCGCAGGCAGTGCCACTTGGCCGCACCCGCCGGAAGCCGCCCGCGGGCGGCACCGGCCGTGAGCGCCTAGTGCGGGCGCACGAGCGTCCGGGCGAGCACCGCGCAGGCTGCGAGGCAGTCGTCCTCGGACGCGCTCTCGGCCGGGTTGTGCGAGATGCCCGTCGGATTGCGCACGAACAGCATCGCCGCGGGCAGGTGGCGCGCGAGCACGCCGGCGTCGTGTCCTGCATACGCCGCGAGATCGATCGCGGCGAGGCCCTCGGCGCGCGTGGCGTCATGCAGCGCGGCGCGCAGGCCGGCGTCGAAGACGCAGCCCGGGTCGGCCGTCTCGCGCTGCCAGTCGGTGTCGATGCCCTCGGCCTGCGCGGCGGCGTGGATGCCCTTCCGCACGCGCTCGAGCGCGGCCTGCTCGGGCGCGCGCACGTCGAGGCTCAGGCGCGCCTCGCCGGGCACCTGGTTCGTCGAGCCCGGGAGCGCGCCGATGCGCCCGACGGTCGCGACCGCGCCGGGCTCCGCGAGCGCGAGATCGTGCGCTGCCAGGACCGCGCGCGCAGCGGGGACGAGCGCGTCGCGGCGCCCGGCCATCGCGGCCGTGCCGGCATGGTCGGACTCGCCGCGCAGCGTGCAGCGCCAGCGCTCGCGGGCCGCCAGCGACGTCGCCACGCCGAGCGGCGCGGGCACGTCGACGAGCCTGCGGCCCTGCTCCACGTGCACCTCGATCCACGATGCGACGCGCGGCAGGAACGCCGTCGCCGCGCGCGTCGTCGCCGCCGTCACGCCGCGCGCCGCGGCGAGGTCGGCGAGCACGTTGCCCTCGGGATCGGTGCGCGCCAGCACCTCGTCCACGTCGAGCTCGCCGGCCAGGGCGCGCGAGCCGAAGATCGCCGCCCCGAAGCGCGGCCCCTCCTCGTCCACCATCGCGCCCACCGCGAGCGGGCGCGGCGCGCCGCCCGCGCGGCGCGCGGCCTCGACGGCCACGAAGCCCGTGACCACGCCGAGCGCGCCGTCGTAGGCGCCGCCGTCGGCGACGGAGTCGAGATGCGAGCCGACGGCATCGAACGGACCCTCCGCCCCGCCCGGCTCGACCGCCCACAGGTTCGCGGCTGGATCCTGCACGAGCTCGAGGCCGAGCGCGGACGCGGTCGCGCGGAACCAGTCGCGCGCGGCGTCCTCCCCCGGCCCCCAGGCCATCCGGTTCCAGCCCCCGGCCTCACGGCCGATGGCGGCGAGCTCGGCGAACAGCCGGCGATAGAGCCCGGCGTCGATCACGCGATCACGATCTCCTCGGTCGCGCCGGTCAGCTGCACGGGTCCGGCGGGCCCGACGAGGTAGCTGTTCTCCACCCCGACTGCGCCGCGTCCCGTGAACGCCAGCTTGGGCTCGATCGCCGCGACGTTGCCCTCCGCGAGCGGCTGGCCGTAGCCGTGCGCCAGATACGGCGGCTCGTTGAGCTCGAGCCCGATGCAGTGCCCGACGAAGCGCACGCGGCCATCGCCGGCACCCATGAACTGCTCGGCGTACCCGGCCTCGCTGGCGAGCTCGAGCGCGTGCTCGTAGACGGCGCTGCCCGGCGTGCCCGGCCGCAGCAGCGCCGCGCACCCGGCGAGGATCCGCCGGCACGTGTCGTAGGCCGCGAGCAGCGCCGGATCGGCGTGCCCGACGAAGAACGTGCGCGTCTGGTCGGAGACGTAGCCCTCGGACAGCCCGGAGACGTCGATCAGCACGACGTCGCCGTCGCGCAGCGCGCGCCGCGACGGACCGCGGCCCTGCGCGCTCGAGAGGCCCGGGCCGTGCAGCGGCGTGTCGGTCGGGCCCGGGATCGCCCCGCTCTCGCCGGACAGCACCTGCCCGTAGAGGAACTCGCTGTTGATGCCGCGGAAGCGGATCGTGCCCTCGTGGCCGTGCAGCCGCATGTGGTGGCCGAGCTCGCTGAGGACGTCGCATTCGAGCCGGCCCGGCTGGAGCAGCTGCGGCGCGTACTCGAGCGCGCGCTGGCTCTGTACGCACGCCGCGCGGATGCGCGTCAGCTCCCACTCGCTCTTGCGCGAGCGGGCCGACCACAGCGCGGGCATGCAGTCGGCGAGCTCGGCCGCCGGCAGCAGGTCGCGGTAGCGCAGGTAGGAGGCGGCCGGCAGCACGTCGAGCTCAAGACCCAGCCGCAGCCGCGCGCCGAGGCCGACGGACGCGAACGCCGCCGGCAGCGCGCGCAGCGACGTGAACGGCTCGATGCGCTGCAGCGCGCTCTCGGCCCGGGCGCGGGCGAGATCGCGGCGCACGAGCAGCAGCGGCTCGCCCTCGGCGGGCACGATCAGGTGCGCGTTCTGCGCCGTGCCCGTGAGGTAGACGAGGTCGGCCGACTGCACGAGGAGCGCCGCGTCGAGGCCATCGCTCCGCAGCCCGGCCTGGAACGCGGCGATGCGGCGCTCGATCTCGTCGCCCGGCGGAGGAGGCGGCAACACGGACGCAGACGATAGCGACGGGCTACCCTCAGCCGCGTGATCCTCCACAACGGCAGCGTTCGCACCGGCGATCCCCGGCTCCCCTTCGCGCGCGCCGTCGCGATCGCCGGCGACCGCATCGGCGGCGGCGTCGACGTGCGCGAGGGCGACCGCTCGCTCGTCTCCAACGAGCGCATCGACCTCGACGGGCGCTGCGTCGTGCCCGGCTTCACCGACGCGCACGTGCACTTCCTCGAGTGGTCGCTCTCGCTCGGCCGCCTCGACCTCTCGCAGACGCGCTCGCACGCGGAGGTCGTGGCCGCCGCGGCCGCCGCGCCCGCCTCTGCGGACGGCTGGCTGCTCGGCGCCGGCTGGCGTCTCGCGCGCTGGCCGGGCGGCGACCCCGCACCGCACCGCCGCGCGCTCGACGCGGCCTGCGGCGACCGCCCCGTGCTGCTCTGGGCGCACGACCACCACACCGCCTGGCTGTCCTCGGCCGCGCTCGCGCTGTTGCCGCACGGGGCCGCGCCCGTGGTCGAGCGCGATGCCGACGGAGAGCCCACGGGCGTGCTGCGCGAGACGGCTGCCTGGGATGCCGCGGCGGCCATCCCGGCACCGGCCGAGCGCGTGCTCGACGAGGCGCTCGCGCGCGGCCTGCGCACGGCCCACGCGCGCGGCGTGACGGGCATCCACGACTTCCAGCGCGCGCTCGGGCTCGCGGCCTGGCAGCGCTTCAACGCCGACCGCCGGCTGTCGCTGCGCGTGTGGGCCTCGCTGCCGTCTGCGCGGCTCGACGAGATCGTCGGCCTCGGCCTGCGCACGGGCCTCGGCGACGAGTGGCTGCGCATCGGGCCGGTCAAGGCGTTCGCCGACGGCACGCTCGGCTCGCGCACCGCGGCGATGCTCGCCCCCTTCGCCGACGCCGGTCTCGGCGAGCCGCTGCTGAGCGCCGACGCGCTGACGGAGATCTCGGCCCGCTGCGCGGACGCGGGTCTCGACCTCGCCGTCCACGCCATCGGCGATGCCGCCAACCGCGCGACGCTGGATGCGCTCGCGGCGACGCGCGAGCGCTGGCACCCGCGCGGCCTGCGGCCGCGCATCGAGCACGCGCAGCTGCTCGACCCGGCCGACCTCGGCCGCTTCGCCGAGCTCGGCGTGACGGCGTCGATGCAGCCCTCCCACGCGCCCTCCGACCGTCTCGTCGCCGAGGCCGCGTGGGGCCGCCGCACGGCCGGGGCCTATGCCATCGGATCGCTCGCCGCCGGCGGAGCGCAGCTCTGCTTCGGCTCGGATGCGCCGATCGAGCCGCTCGACCCGCTGGCCGGCGTCCAGGCGGCCGCGACGCGCGACTGGCCGGTCGCCGAGGCGCTCGCGGTCGAGCTGGCACTCGACGGTTTCTGGAGCGGCGCGGCCTACGCGCGCCACGCCGAGCGCCGCCTGGGCCGGCTGCTGCCGGGCTACGCCGCCGACCTCGTCGTGCTCGAGCGCGACCCGGTCACCTGCCCGCCGGACGAGATCGCCGCCATCGGCGTCGTCGCGACGATGGCCGGCGGGCGCTGGGTGCACGGCCGCCCGCCCTGGTGACGCGGAGGCGCGCTGCTCCGGAACGGCGCCCGGACCCGCACGGCGCGGGAGCCCGGGGTCTGACCCGCGACTCCCGGGTCAGACCCCGTTGAGACCCCGCCGAGGCGCTCCGGGCGCGCCCGGAGCGCTTACTCGGCGACGGCCTCGAGCTCCGGCTCGGCGTGCGAGCGGGAGCGCCGTGCGGTGACGCGGATGCCGCGGGTCGCGGGCAGCGAGAGCAGGACGATGAGGCCGAGCAGGCCGAACGCCAGGCCGGCCGCGTCGTGCAGCTGCGGCAGCGGGGCATCGCCGTCCTCGGCCGCCCGCAGCACGGCGTGCGGCACGGTCTCGAGCAGCACGAAGCCGGCCAGCGCCGCGCCGATCCCCGCGCCGAGCTGGCGCGCGGTCGTGACGGCGCTCGTGTCGCGGCCCTCGCGCCCCTTGTCGTCCGAGAGCGCTGCGGGAAACAGCGCCGGACTGGCGAAGCCCATGCCGAAGCCGGAGATCGTGAAGCCGATCGCGATCGCGAGGCCGCTCGAGACGGGGATCGCCATGGCGAGCGTGCCGATCGCGACGATCGTCGTGCCGGTGGTCACGATGCGCCGCAGCGACCAGTCGAGGTGCGTCACGAGGCCCGTGCCGATCGTCCACGTGAGGCTCGACGCGAGCAGCGGGAAGGAGGCCCAGAACACCGACCAGCCCGAGCCGGCCTGCAGCGCGAGCGTGATCACGGTCGTCCCGCCGGTGAACGCGATGCCCGCGCTGAGCGCGATCAGGCAGGTCGCGTAGCCGGAGCGGTGACGCGGGATCAGCGGGCGATCCGTGTGCGTCTCCTGCCACAGGAACGCGAGCGCGAGCGGGAGCGAGACGACGGGCCAGGGCGACGGCAGCAGCAGCCCGAGCGCGAAGCCGCCGAGCAGGCAGGGGCCGAGGATGTTGGCGCGGCCGTGCTCGTGGGGCGTGAACGTCCGGCCGCGGAACCCCCGCAGCGCGAAGATCAGCGTGAGCGCGAGCAGCGGCAGGTTGACCCAGAAGACGGCACGCCAGTCGACGAGCGCGACGAGCAGGGCGCCCGTCGGCGGGCCGATCACGGCCGAGATCGCCCAGACCGCGGCGTTCACGGCGAAGCCGTAGCGCTCGAGGTGGCGTGGCAGGTAGGCCGTCCAGAGCACGAGCGGCACCGAGAGCAGGAAGCCGCCGCCGAAGCCCTGCAGCAGCCGTCCGGCGGCGATCTGATCCATGCTCGTCGCCGTGCCCCCGACGACGGTGCCGACGAAGAACACGCCCGAGCCGACGAGCAGCGTGCGCAACGGGCCGATGCGGTCGTTGACGATGCCCGCGAGCGGCATGCCGACGACGCTCGCGACGGAGTACGCACCGGCCGCGAGCGCGTAGTTGTCGATGTTCCCGACATCGCGCGCTGCGCTCGGCAGGGCCGAGACGACGATCAGGAGGTCGAACGACGCCAGGAAGCTCGCGCCGAGCCCCGCGAGCACGATGGCGCGCGTGGCGGGGCCGAAGAGCTCGCGCAGCGAGCCGCGCGGGGCGCTGCTCACTCGACGAGCAGGGCGGCCGCCTCGATGCCCGCCACCGCGCCGTCCGGGCGCACCGAGAAGCCGGTCGACTCGAGCGGCAGGATCAGCCGCCAGTCGCGGCCGCCGACCCAGATGCAGCGGCCCTTGATGCGCGTCACGCTGCGGTCGGAGCGCACGCGCACGACCTCGACGTCGCGCGACTGGCCGGGCCGCAGGCCGGCGCCGATGAGCCGCTGCGCCGTCGCCGAGACGAGCGCGGGCGCGCCCTCGATGTCGAGCAGGGCGTCCGGCGGCACGTCGACGGGCAGCGGCTCGCCGTCCACCTCGACCCACACGCGCGACCAGCGCGAGTCGGCGTCGAGCGAGGCCTCGCCGCTCACGGTGTGCGACGGCCGGGGCGTGCCGACGGCACCCTCGAAGGCGAGGGCGACGCCGGCGCCGCTCGGGCGCGAGTCGCAGCGGGAGTGCCCGGCAGGCCTCCCGTCCGCGAGCAGTGTGTGCTCCTGGCGCACGGCGGGCAGGGTAGCGACTGCGCAGGGGTCGCGGTTGCGCTGCGCGCCGAGGCCGATCAGCCGGAAGCGGCGAGCACGCTGCGCGCGACCTTGCCGATCAGCCCGCTCGGATCGAGCTTCGAGGCCTGCTGGTACTCCGTCCTGGCCTGCTTGGCCTGCCCGATCCACGACAGCAGCTCGCCGAAGTGGAAGCGCGGGCTGACCGCACCCGGCTCGGTGCGCATCAGCTGCCCGAGCTGGCCGACGGCCTCTGCGGGCTGATCCTTGTCGAAGCCGAGCACGATCACGGCGACCTGGGCGTCCACGTTGCTCGCATCGATCGCGAGCGCTCGCTCGGCGATCAGGCGTGCGCGCGTGCGCGAGCTGAACTGCAGCGCATAGGCGTACTCGAGCTGCGCGGGCTGCGAGCGCGGCTGCGCCACCGCGCGGGCGCGCAGCGTCTTCAGGTTGCCGCCGACCCCCTGCGAGCTGACCCACAGCGGATTGCCCTTGCGATAGGTCGGGTGCAGGACGTCGTCCGCGGTGTGTCCGTAGAGCCCGTCGGGATCGAGCGTGCGCGTGGCCTGCAGCTGCTGCGTCGCCTCGGACCGCTCACCGGCCCAGAGCAGCGCGAGGCCGAGGTGCAGCGCCGGCACCGGCGCGCGATCGTCGTCCGAGACGAGCGCGCGCAGGACGCCGATCGACGTCTCCTCGTCGCCCGGCCGGTAGCGCAGCAGCGCGCCCGCGACCTGGACGCGGAGGTCGCCGGCGCCGAGCAGGTCGCGCGCGCGCGTCAGCGCCGTCGCGGCCTGCGAGCGCTTGCCGCTGCGCATGTCGCTCGCGACCGTCGCGAGCGCCTGCTCGCCGCCCGTCGGCTTGGCGGGCAGGTCGAGCACGAGCGGCGGGGCGCCGGCGAGCGGCTTCGCGGTCTTCGGTGCGGCGGCCGGCGCCGGGCTGCGCAGCGCCAGGGCGCCGATCACGATCACGGCGACGACGACGACGCCCGCCACGAGCACGGGCAGGGCGCGCTTCCTGTCGATGCGAGCGCTCACCCGCGCAGGGTAGGCGCGACGGAATAGCGACGGGGCACGTAGCGTTCGCAGACACGTGGCCAGCTATCAGGATCTTCTTGCCGAGGTGAAGTCGCAGATCTCCGAGGTCAGCGCCGTCGACGCGGCTGCGCGCCTCTCCTCGGATGAGCCCCCCGTGCTCATCGACGTCCGCGAGCCGGACGAGTTCGACCAGGGCGCGATCGACGGCTCCGTGCACATCCCGCGCGGCTTCCTCGAGTCGCGCATCGGCGCTGTGGCCCCCGACCTCTCGACGCCGATCATCATCAGCTGCCAGTCGGGCGCCCGCTCGGCGTTCGCCGTGCGCTCGCTCGAGGAGCTCGGCTACGAGGACGTCAGCTCGCTCGCCACCGGCTTCGGCGGCTGGAAGACCGCCGGGCTCCCCTGGAGCACGCCGAAGGTCCTCGACGCCGCGCAGCGCGCGCGCTACTCGCGCCACACGCTGATCCCCGAGGTCGGCGAGGCGGGTCAGCTCAAGCTGCTCGGCTCGACGGTGCTGCTCGTGGGCGCCGGCGGCCTCGGCTCGCCGGCCGGCCTGTACCTGGCCGCGGCGGGCGTCGGCACGATCGCGATCGTGGACGCCGACACCGTGGACGAGTCGAACCTGCAGCGGCAGGTGCTGCACTCGATGGCGTCGATCGGCCTGCCGAAGGTCGACTCCGCGAAGCAGCGCATCGAGGAGCTCAACCCGGACGTCAAGGTCATCACCTATCGCGAGCGCCTGACGTCGGAGAACATCGACCGCATGCTCGAGGGCGTCGACGTGATCGTCGACGGCACCGACAACTTCCCCACGCGCTACCTCCTCAACGACTCGAGCCTGCGCCACCGCATCCCGGTCGTGCACGCCTCGATCTTCCGCTTCGAGGGGCAACTGACGGTCTTCAAGCCCTACGAGGGCCCGTGCTACCGCTGCCTCTTCCCGCAGCCGCCCCCGCCCGAGCTCGCGCCGTCGTGCGCCGAGGGCGGCGTGCTCGGCGTGCTGCCGGGGATCATGGGCTCGCTGCAGGCGAGCGAGGCGCTCAAGCTGCTGCTCGAGATCGGCGAGCCGCCCGTCGGCCGCCTGATCCTCTTCGACGCCCTCGACACGAGCTTCCACGAGGTGCGCCTGCGCCGCGATCCGGAGTGCCCGGTCTGCGGCGAGGACGCCGGCCCGATCGAGTACATCGACTACGAGGAGTTCTGCCTCCCGCCCGCGCGGGCGGCGACCTAGACATGGCCAGCTTCCGACTGCCTCCCGTCCTGCGCCCCATGGCCGGCGGTGCCCGCACCGTCGAGGCCTCGGGCGAGAGCCTGCGCGCCGCGCTCGACGACCTCACCGGTCAGCACCCCGCGCTGCGCACACGGCTGCTCGACGACGACGGCGAGCTCAACGCCTTCGTCAACGTCTACGTCGAGGGCGACGACGTGCGCGTGCGCGGCGGGCTCGACACGCCGCTCGCGGCCGACGCCAGCGTGATCGTGCTGCCGGCGATGGCCGGCGGCTCCGGCGCCTGAGCGAGTGGTGGCCGTCTCGCCACCTGGCATCTTCTCGTGCCGCACGGTCGGCGACACGCCGCTCGTCGAGCTCTCGCGGCTCTCGCCCACGCCGGGCGTGCGCCTGTTCGCGAAGCTCGAGTGGTTCAACCCGACCGGCTCCGTGAAGGATCGCGTGGCGTGCTCCATGCTCGACGCCGCCGCGGCCGCCGGCGAGCTCTGGCCCGGGCGCCGCATCCTCGAGCCCTCGAGCGGCAACACCGGCATCGCGCTCGCGATGCAGGGACGCATGCGCGGCTTCGACGTCACCATCGTGATGCCCGCCGGCTCGACGCCCGAGCGCGAGCAGATGATGCGGCTGTTCGGCGCCGACGTCATCTTCTCGCCCGCCGACCAGGGCTCGAACGGCGCCGTGCTGCTGGCCCGCGAGCTCGCCGAGGCCGACCCGACGCTGTTCATGCCCTTCCAGTATGGCAACGCCGCGAACCCGCTCGCGCACGAGAAGGGCACCGCCGAGGAGATCCTGCGCGTGCTGCCCGAGGTCGACGTGTTCGTGGCGGGCCTCGGCACGGGCGGCACGCTGATGGGCTGCGCGCGGCGTCTGCGCCGCGATCGGCCCGACGTGCAGATCGTGGCTGCCGAGCCGCTTCCGGGCGAGGGCATCGACGGCCTGCGCTCGCTCGAGGACGGCTATACGCCCGAGATCATCGACCTCTCGCTGCTCGACCGGAAGCTGCTCGTCAGCAACGCCGAGTCCGTGCGCGGCCTGCGGGCGCTCGTACGCGAGGAAGGCCTCTTCGCGGGCGTCTCCTCGGGCGGCGTCGTGCACGCGGCGATGCGCGTCGCGCGCGAGCTCGAGGGGCCCGCGAACATCGTCATGGTGCTCGCCGACGGCGGCTGGAAGTACCTCTCGGCCGGTCTCTGGGACACGCCCGAGACCGAACTGCTCGAGCGCATGGAGCAGGGCGTCTGGTGGTAACGCTCCC
>DASXXY010000285.1:0-4305 GCA_036502805.1 Gaiellales bacterium
CCGCGCCGAGCCTGGAGCAGCTGCGCAAGCAGGCCAAGGACCTCGTCCGCGCCCGTCGCTCGAGCGACGAGCCGCTGCGCCTCAGCGACGCGCAGCGCGTCGTCGCGCGCGAGTACGGATTCGCGAACTGGCCGCGCCTCAAGGCCTACGTCGAGCGCGTGCGCAGCAACGGCCCCGGCCTCACGCATGCGTTCGTCGACGACGTCGGCTACTACCGCGACCGCGCAGAGGGCCTGCGCAGCGTCGTCGCGAGCGGCCTTGCGAACGGCATCGCCGTCGTGCGCGCCCACCACCCGGCGCTCGCGGACGCGAGCGAGGCCGACGTGCGCGCGCTGAGCGCGTCCGATGCCCGCCTCGTGCTGGCGCGCGAGCACGGCTTCGCGAGCTGGCCGGCGTTCCGCAGGCACGTCGACGGCCTGGCCGAGAGCGGCGAGCCGTTCCGGCGCGCGTTCCGCGCGATCGAGGCCAGGGACGCCGCGGCGCTGACGGCGCTGATCGACCGCTACCCGGGCCTCGTCTCGGCGCGCGGCACGAACGGCAACGACCTCCTCGGCCTCGCCGCCGGGGTGACGTGCGGGCAAAAGGACAAGGCGGTCGTGCGCGTGCTGCTCGCGCGCGGGGCGGATCCGAGCGGCGCGAACGACCGCGGCTGGACGCCGCTCCATCAGGCCGGCTACGGCAACGACGTCGCGCTCGCGCGCCTGCTGCTCGACGCCGGCGCGCGCACCGATCTCCACGGACACGGCGAGGGCGGCACGCCGCTCGCGGCGGCGCTCTTCTGGGGCAACGCGAAGGTCGCCGCCGTGCTCGCCGAGCCGGAGGTCGACCCGGCGAACCTGCGCATCGCGGCCGGCCTCGGCCGCGCCGACCTGGTCCGCGCGCTCGTGCGCGCGGACGGGAGCCTGAGCCCCGAGGCGGGCGCGGCGCGCGGCTTCTACCGGCCGCACTCGGGCTTTCCGATCTGGGAGCCGTCGGACGACGCGCAGGAGATCCTCGACGAGGCGCTCGTGTGGGCCGCGAAGAGCGACCGCAGCGACGTCCTCGGCCTGCTCGTCGAGCTCGGCGCCGACCCGGACGGCGACCCCTACCGCGGCACGCCGCTGATCTGGGCGGGCGCCAACGGACACGTCGCGTCGATCCGCCGGCTCGTCGAGCTCGGCGCCGATCCGAGCCTGCGAGCCACGTTCGGCGGGCCCGATCACGGCCAGGGCGTGACCGCGCTGCACATCGCGGCCCAGAGCGGGAAGCGCGCCGCCGTCGAGGCGCTGCTCGACGCGGGCGCCGACCCGGCGATCCCCGACGGCATCTACGGCGGCCCACCGGCGGGCTGGGCCGAGCACGGCGGGCATCCGGCGATCGCCGCCCTGCTGCGCGAGCGCGGAGGCTGAGGGCGGGCAGCGGAGCACGGGCGTCCGCGCGACGACCGGACGACGCGAGCGCGCCCGGCGCCCGCGGGACGGAGCACTAGGCTGGCGGTGCCCAGAACGTCTCAGCGAGGAGTCCGCATGGCCCATCCAGCGCTCGACACGTTCAAGAAGAGCCGCGCGCAGAGCGTGCAGAACCGCATCGCCGACGCGATCACCGACTTCGCCGGGTCGATGGTCTTCGTCTACGTGCACGTCGTGTGGTTCGCGCTCTGGATCATCTTCCAGGTCGAGGACTACCCGTTCGGGCTGCTGACGATGATCGTCTCGCTCGAGGCGATCTTCCTCTCGACGTTCGTGATGATCTCGCAGAACCGCGCCGACGCGAAGCGCGAGGTGCTCTCGCAGCACCAGTGGGAGGTGATCCAGAAGGAGGACGAGCAGAACCAGCACCTGCTCACGCTGACCCAGCGGATCCACGACCTCTCGCAGCAGATCCACGGCCTCCAGACGCAGACGCTCGAGCTCACGCAGGCGCTCTCCGACCACCTCACGCCGCCCGACGCCGCGCCGGCGACGTAGCGCCCGGGCTCGGCGCCGGCCGGACCGGCGAGCAGGGAAGGCTGGCTACGATGGGCCGGCGATGAACGGCGTCCCGAACCAATGACACCGCGCATCGCCGCGGCGCCGTGCTCCTACGGCGTCTTCGAGATCACGATCGGCCGCCCGGGCCTCCCCGAGGGGGCCGCGCTCGTCGAGGCGATCGCCGACGGCGGCTACGCGGGCACCGAGCTCGGGCCTCCCGGCTACCTCGGCCACGGGCGCGACGTCGGCCGGCTGCTGGACGAGCACGACCTCCAGCTCGCCGGATCGTTCCTGCCCCTGCGCTTCACGCGCGAGGATGCGTTCGCCGAGGACCTGGACGAGCTCGACGGCACGCTCGGGCTCCTGACCGAGGCCTCGGAGGGCCACGAGCGGCCCGTCGCCGTGCTCTCGGACGGCTTCGACGAGCCGCTGCGCATCCGCTACGCCGGCGCGATCGAGCAGCATCGCGAGGCGTGGCTCGGCGAGCGCGGCCAGCGCCTCCTGATCGACAACATCCACCGCGCGGCCGAGCGCTGCCGCGAGCGCGGCTTCACGCCCACGTTCCACCCGCACGCCGGCAGCTACGTCGAGTCGCCGCGCGAGGTGCACGCGCTGCTCGAGCGCATGGACGCCTCGCTGCTCGGGCTCTGCTTCGACACCGGGCACTGCGCATTCGGCGGCGGCGACCCGCTGGCGTTGCTGCGCGAGGCCGGCGAGCTCGTCAACCACGTGCATTTCAAGGACGTCGACCTCGAGCTGCTCGCTCGCCTCCGCACGGAGGGCAAGGATCTCGAGGACGCCTGGGAGGCCGGCGTCTTCTGCGAGCTCGGCACGGGCCAGGCGCGCGTCGGCGACTGTCTCGAGCAGCTGCTCGCGAACGGCTACGACGCCTGGATCGTCGTCGAGCAGGATCGCGTGCTCGCGCCCGGGGAGCCGTTCGACAACGCGCTCGAGTCGGCGGAGCGCAACCGCAACTGGCTGAAGGAGCGCGGACTGTGAGCGCACGGGAGACCGCCGCGCGGCTCGGACGCCTGCGCGGCCTCGACATGCTCAGCGACACGCGCGGGATCTTCGCGCTGGCCGCGATCGACCATCGCGACTCGCTCGGCATCGCCTTCGAGAAGGCCGGCTTCGAGACGCCCTCGCCCGACCGCGTCGCCGATCTCAAGATCACGATCGCGCGCGCGCTCGCGCCGCACGCGACGGGGCTGCTCGTCGACGTCGAGCTCGGCGCGCCAGCGATCGCGGCAGGGGCGCCCGCCTCGACGCCGATCGTCGTGCCGCTCGAGGCGCAGGGCTACGAGGACGTCGCGGCCGGACGCGTGACGACGTTCCTGCCCGGCTTCTCGCCGGCGCTCGCCCGCACGCTCGGCGCCGCTGCCTGCAAGCTGCTCCTGCCCTACCGGCCCGACCACGAGGCCTCCGCCGCGCGCCAGGACGAGGTCGTCCGCACGGCGCTCGCCGGCTGCCACGAGCAGGGGCTCCCGCTGATTCTCGAGCCGATCCTCTACGCGCTGCCCGACGAGACGCCCGATGCGTTCGCGGCGGCGTTCCCGGCGCTCGTCGTCGCCGCGGCGACGCGGCTCCAGGCGCTCGGCCCCGACATCCTCAAGCTGCAGTTCCCGCGCGACGACCGCGGCGACGAGGCCGCGTGGTGCAAGCAGCTCGACGCCGCCTGCGGGCCGACGCCGTGGGTACTCCTCGGCGGCGGCGGCTCCCCCGAGGTGTTCGCGCGCGACCTGCGCATCGCGTGCGCCGCCGGCGCATCCGGCTTCATCGCCGGCCGCACGCTCTGGACGGGCGTGATCGGCGACGAGACCGAGGCCGAGACCTGGCTCCGGCGCGTCGGCGTCCCGCTCCTGCACTCGCTGCGCGACATCGCGCAGAGCGGCCGCCCCTGGCGCGAGCGCGTGGCGGCCCCCGCGGCGCCCCCGCGGGATTGGTTCGCGCCTCAGGCGTAGGTTCGCGGGGCGCGCTCGCGGGTGTCCCGCGGCGGACGGATCGGGCGCCGCGCTGTCGGCGCCGCGCTGTCGGCGTTTCGTACATCAGCTGAGGGGCGGTTGTCAGACGTTCGCGACGCTCCGCGCGAACGACCCGCTTGTCGCGATGCTCGGCTCCTCGGAGATATGAGACCGTGGCGCAGCCGGTGGCTGCATGCATGGGGTCTGACACCGATCGTGCACGCGACCCGCCGAGAACGGCGCGAACTTCAAGCGTGCATGATCGGTGTCTGACCCCGTTCGTGCAATGCCGCTTCGTGGCGCCTCGTCTCGCTCTGCGATCGGAGGTCACGCCGGCGGGGCCGCCACGGGCAGCGTGTGATGCTCCGCGCCGGCGAAAGCGCTCTGCCAGCGTT
>DASXXY010000286.1:0-2389 GCA_036502805.1 Gaiellales bacterium
TCGCGGTGCGCGCCGCCGAGCTCGCCGCCGCCGAGGCGAGCGTGCGCGAGCGCGTCGCCCAGGTGCGCGACGCCGAGGAGCGCGCACGCGAGCTCGAGGGCCGCGAGGCCGAGCTGCGATTGCTCGCGGACTCCGTGCGCCGCCGCAGCGACGAGCTCGCCGAGTCCGAGGATCACCAGGCCGATCGCGAGCGCGCGCTCGAGCGCGACGCTCGTGAGCTCGACCGCAAGCTCTCCGAGCTGCGCCGGCGCGAGGAGCAGCTCGACGAGATCGAGAGCGACATCGAGCGCGAGCGCGAGCGGCGCGCCCGCCGCCGCCTCGAGGTCGCGCCCAGCGAGCCCGCCGACGACGACCGCGAGCGCGGCCGGGGACGTCTGAGCGTCTTCGATCACCGCCAGGTCGAGCTCGACCGGCGCGAGCAGGAGGTGCGCCGCCTCGAGGAGCGCCTGAGCGGCCTCGAGCGCTCGCTGGCCCGCAAGGAGGCCGACCTCGGCGCCTTCGCCGACCTCCTCCAGCACTCCCTCGCGCGCATCGAGGAGGCCCCGGCGGAGGGCGTGATCGACCCGTCGGAGCCGGATCCGACGCAGCGGCTGCGCTTCTGGACGCGCGACTCCTCGGCTGGCGGGGGCACCGCGGCCTAGCGTCGGCCGTGGGGCTCGTGCGGGGCTCTCGCGCTGCCTCCACGTGGCGATCGAACGTCGCGGGATCCCAAGTGGCCGTGCGTGCGGGTGCCATTTGCTTCGGTTCCAAGTGGCCGTGCGTGCGAGTGCCATTTGCGTCGGTTCCAAGTGGCCGTGCGTGCGGGTGCCATTTGCGCCGGTTCCAAGTGGCCGTGCGTGCGAGTGCCATTTGCGCCGGTTCCAAGTGGCCGTGCGTGCGGGTGCCACTTGCGCTGATTCCAAGTGGCCGTGCGCGCGAGTGCCACTTGGGACTCCCACCCAGGTGGGCCCGCCCCGCCCCACGCACCTGCCCCCGCGCGTGCTCCGCTCCGCCGCCGTAGGATTGCGGCCGTGGACGGCGCTCACGACATGGGCGGGATGGACGGGTTCGGGCCCGTGGTGGCGGACGGCGCCGTCTTCCACGGCGACTGGGAGCGGCGGCTCTTCGCGCTCACGCGGGTCGCGCGGACTGCGGAGATCACGGCGGGGCACTCGCGTGCCGTGATCGAGTCCATGCCGCCCGTCGAGTACCTCGAGGCGTCGTACTACGAGCGCTGGATGTGGGGGCTCGAGGAGCGGCTCGTGCGCGCGGGCACCGTCACGCACGCCGACGTCGACGCCGCCGTGGCGCGCGGGGCGGACGGCCGCGCGGCGACGGGGATGGATGCGGAGCTCGCCGGGCGCGCGCTCGCGGCGCAGCAGGCGGGCGGGCCGCTGCCGACCGCGGCGGAGCCGGCGTTCCGGCCGGGGCAGCGGGTGCGCGTGCGGCGCATGCGCCCCGAGGGGCACACGCGCTGCCCGCGCTACATCCGCGGCGCGACCGGCGTGATCGAGCGTGTGCACGGCGACGACCTGCTGGCCGATGCCGCCGCGCGCGGCGAGCGCGACCCGGTCGAGGCGGTCTACGCCGTGCGCTTCCGCTCCGACGACCTCTTCGGCCCGCGCGACGAGCCGCCCTACCGCGTGCTCGTCGACCTCTGGGAGTCCTATCTCGAGGAGCCCGACTGATGCACGACCACGACCACGACCACGGCCATGATCACCACGAGCGGCCGGCCTCGGACTCCGAGCTGCGGGCGCGCGCGCTCGAGGCGCTGCTCGTCGAGCGCGGGCTCGTGTCCACGGATGCGATCGACGCCGTCGTCGCCTACTACGAGAACGACGTCGGCCCGCAGAACGGCGCGCGCGTGGTCGCGCGCGCGTGGGTCGACGCCGAGTACCGCACGCGGCTCCTGAGCGACGGCAGCTCGGCGATCGCCGAGCTCGGCTACGGCGGCGTGGAGGGCGAGCACATGGTCGTCGTCGAGAACACGCCGGACGTCCACAACGTGATCGTCTGCACGCTCTGCTCGTGCTATCCCTGGCCCGTGCTCGGCCTGCCGCCCACCTGGTACAAGAGCGAGGCCTACCGCGCGCGGGTCGTCGCCGAGCCACGGCGCGTGCTCAGCGAGTTCGGGCTCGAGCTCGACCCGGACGTCGAGCTGCGCGTCTGGGACTCGAGCGCCGAGGTGCGCTACCTCGTGCTGCCGGAGCGCCCCGCGGGCAGCGATCACCTCGGCGAGGAGCAGCTCGCGGCGCTCGTCTCGCGCGACGCGATGATCGGCGTGGCGCGCGCAGGCGACGCGGCCGGCGCGCCCGCGTGAGCACGACGCTCGCCGAGGTGGATGCCCAGCTCGCAGGGTGGGCGCCGCTGCCGCGCGCGAACGGCGAGCTCGTCTTCGACGAGGTCT
>DASXXY010000287.1:0-6630 GCA_036502805.1 Gaiellales bacterium
TGTCTGCCGAAATCGCCTCTGAGCAGGTGTCTCCGGGCCGTCGAAACGGGGCATTCCCGCCTGCCCTCCCCCGGCTGGGGGATGCGCGCAGGGGGGTGCCTCGACGCATGCTGCGCCTATGAGCGCTGTGCAACGAGAGGCGATCGGCATGCCCGTCGCCGGCACGCGCGTCACGCTCGCGACGATGCTCGGCGCTGCCGACGCGCTCGTCGTCGAGAGCATCGAGGAGGATGTCGCCGTGCTCAGCGAGGGCCCCGGCCTGCACCCCGGGGCGAAGGTCAGCACGCGCACCTACGACGGCGAGCGCGTCTGGCACCTCACGTTCGTCGTGCTCGAGCGCCACGAGATCACGCCCGGCCAGGCGCGCGTGGAGCTCTGCCTGCACGACCGCCACCTGCTCGGCGAGGAGCGCAGGCTGCCGCGCGTGGCCTGCCGCCTCGCCGCGACCGCCCGGCGCGCGGGGGATCCCGCGGCGTCCGTGTGGGCCAAGGTGCTGGACGTCTCGCAGGGCGGCCTGGCACTCCGCACCGCGATCTCCTACGGGGCGGGCGACCTGATCGACGTCGACCTCGACGACGGCACCGGCTCGGTCATCAGCGCCCGCGTCGAGATCGTCGACCTCGTCGCGGACGAGGCGGGCGGCATCGCCAGGGGCCGCATCGTCGCCGTCGCCGACGACGGCGCACAGCGCCTGAGCACGCTCGTCGACCGCCTCCAGGACTCGCCGAGCGACGCGGACACGCTGCCCGAGCCGCTGCCGGCCCTGCGCGAGGCGCTCGCCGCCGCGCGCCGCCTGCGCGGCTAGGACATCCGCGGAGCGAGCGCCTGCGCGGCGCGAGCGCGCCCGCTCGCTACCCTCAGTGCGTGGATCTGACCTGCGTCACGTCGGGGCAGTCGCACGGCCCGGGGATCACGGCCGTGGTCTCCGGCCTGCCCGCGGGCCTCGCGCTCGACCGCGAGGCGATCCGGCTCGACCTGCGCCGCCGCCAGGCCGGCTACGGCCGCAGCCCGCGGCAGAAGATCGAGCAGGACGACGTCGAGATCCTCGGCGGCGTGCGCCACGGGCTCACGCTCGGCGGGCCGCTGGCGCTGATCGTGCGCAACCGCGATCACGCCAACTGGGGCGCCGCCATGAGCGCGTGGCCGGTGACCGACGAGGAGCTCGCCGCGGTGGCGGCGCGCCGCAGCCGCAAGGTCGTCCTGCCGCGGCCGGGCCACGCCGACCTCTCGGGCGTCATGAAGTACGGCCTCGACGACGTGCGCAACGTGCTCGAGCGCGCCTCCGCGCGCGAGACCTCGGCGCGCGTCGCCGTCGGCGCGATCACGAAGGGCCTGCTCGCCCGGCTCGGCATCACGGTGCTCGGGCGCGTGCTGCGCGTGGGCGACGTCGAGGCGGCGCCGGACGCGGGCGATCCCGAGGCCTTCGCCCGGGCGCGCGCGAGCGAGATCGGCTGCTCCGACGCGGGGGCCGAGTCGCGCATGCTGGCGGCGATCGACGCGGCCGCGGCGAACCGCGACACGCTCGGGGGGATCGTCGAGATCCGCGCCTTCGGCTGCCCGCCCGGCCTCGGCGCGCACACCGAGCCGCACCTGCGGCTGGACGCGCGCCTCGCTGCGGCCGCCGTGGGCATCCAGGCCATGAAGGGCGTCGAGATCGGCGAGGCGTTCGACAACGCGCGCCTGCCGGGCTCCGCCGTGCACGACGAGCTGCTCTACGACGAGGCGCGCGGCTACTGGCGCGAGACGAACCGCGCCGGCGGGATCGAGGGCGGCATGTCGAACGGCGAGCCCATCGTCGTGCGTATCGCGATGAAGCCGCTGCCGACGCTCATGCGCCCGCTGCGCTCGGCCCGGCTCGACACCCACGAGGCCGCCGAGGCGCTCGTCGAGCGCAGCGACACGACGGCCATCGCCGCCGCAGCCGTCGTCGGCGAGGCGGTCGTGGCGTTCGAGCTCGCGCGCTGCGTGCGCGAGAAGTTCGGCGGCGACTCGCTCGGCGACGTGCTCGCCGCGCACGCGGCCTATCTCGAGCGCATCCCGTGGCGCCCCCGCTGACCGGCCTCCAGCGGCCCATCGTCGTCGCCGGCTTCATGGCCGTCGGCAAGAGCACCGTCGGCCGGCTGCTCGCGCAGCGGCTGAAGCGGCCGTTCGCGGATGCCGACGCCGAGGTCGAGCGGCGCGCCGGCTGCTCCGTGCGCGCGCTCTTCGAGCGCGACGGCGAGGCCGCCTTCCGCGCGCTCGAGGAGACGGTCACGCGCGACCTGCTGCTGCGCGACGACGTGCCCGTGATCGCGCTCGGCGGCGGTGCGCTCGTGTCCGAGACGACACGCGGGCTCGTGCGCGAGCGGGCCTTCTGCGCCTGGCTCGACGTGCCGTTCGCGACCGCCTGGGAGCGCGTCGGCGTCCCGGGCGCGCGCCCGCTGGCGGGCGATCGCGAGAGCTTCGAGCGGCTCGGCGCGCAGCGCGCCGAGATCTACCGCTCGGCGGCCGACGCCATCGTCGCGGGCGACGAGCCGGCCGAGGACACGGCCGGCGCGCTCGCGCAGCTCGTGTGGACCCGCGCCGGCATGGCGCAGGCCGCGCTCGAGCAGGGCGCCGTCGCGATCGTCGACCCGGCGCTCGGGCTCGCGCCGGGCGTGCCGGTGATCGAGCTCGCGGGCGGGGAGGAGGCGAAGTCGCTCGCCGGCCTCGACCGCCTGTGGCGCGCGCTCGCTGCGCGCGAGCTCGAGCGCAGCGACGTGATCGCCGTGGCCGGCGGCGGCTCCGTGACCGACGTCGGCGGCCTCGCGGCGGCGACGTTCCGGCGCGGCCTGCCGTGGATCGCCGTGCCCTCGACGCTCGTCGGCCAGGTCGACGCCGCGATCGGCGGCAAGACGGCCATCAACGTCGCGGCCAAGAACGACGTGGGCGCGTTCTGGCAGCCGGCGGCCGTGCTCTGCGATCCGGCGCTGCTGGAGACGCTGCCGGCGCGCGAGTGGGCCGGCGGGATGGCCGAGGTCGTGAAGACGGCGCTGCTCGTGGGCGGCCGCCTGTGGGAGCTCGTCGAGCGCTGGGAGCCCGGCGCCGGCACGCTGGCGGCGCGCACGGAGCTCGTGCAGCGCTGCGCCGGCGTGAAGACGCTCGTCGTCGCCGTCGACCCCGAGGAGCGCGGCCGTCGCGCGATCCTCAACCTCGGCCACACGGTCGGCCACGGGATCGAGGCGGTCGCGGGCTACGGCGGCCTGACGCACGGCGAGTGCGTCGCCATCGGCCTCGTCGCAGCGCTGCGCCTGTCCGAGCGGCACGCCGGGCTCGAGGCCGGGACGGCCGACCATACGGCGCGCCTGCTGCAACGCCACGGCCTGCCGGTCAGCGCCCCCGGGCTCGACCCCGAGGCCGTGCTGGCGGCGATGCGGCACGACAAGAAGCGCACGGCCGGAACGCACCGCATGGTGCTGCTGGAGGCGGTCGGGCGGCCGCTCCACGGCATCGCCGTCGGCGAGGACGCGCTCGCCGAGGCGGTGCGCGAGGCGACGGCGGCTCGCTGACGGCTCCGTCCCCGGGCCACGCACGCCCACGGCCCAGGCGTCTGGGCGACTCGGGCCCCGGCACGTGCCGCAGCGCATGGGCGGCTACGGGGCGCGGCTCCCGGGGCGCACGTCCCGAGCACTCACGCCAGGCGACATCGGGAACACTAGACTGACCCGGTGAGGGTGACCGTCCTGAACGGCGTGAACCTCGGGATGCTGGGCGCCCGGGAGCCGGAGGTGTACGGCACGCTGACGCACGCGGAGCTGACGCAGCGCATCCAGGCCTGGGCCGGGGAGCGCGGGCAGCGGGCCGAGGTGCGACAGACCGACTGCGAAGGGGAGTACGTGCGAGCGATTCATGCGGCCTGCGGAGAGGCCGACGCGTTGATCGTCAATCCGGGCGCCTGGACGCACTACTCCTGGGCGATCCGCGACGCGCTCGCGATCCTGCCGGTGCCCGTCGTCGAGGTGCACCTGTCGGAGCCGCTCGAGCGCGAGGCCTGGCGACACACCTCGGTCGTGAGCGACGTCGCGTCCGCGCGCTTCGCCGGCCTCGGTGCCGACGGCTACCGCGCCGCGCTCGACTGGCTCCAGGAGCGTGCGGCGTGAACCGCGTCGCCCGCCGCGAGCGCCTGCAGGCCGCCATGGCCGAGCGCGAGCTCGCCGGCTTCCTCGTCAGCTCGCCGGCCAACGTCCGCTACCTGACGGGCTACACGGGCTCGAACGGGCTCGTCTGCCTGGGCACCGGGTCGCGCTTCATGACCGACTTCCGCTACGCCACGTCGGTCGCGCCGCTGGCCGTCGACTGGCAGGTCGAGATCGTCCAGCAGAGCCTGCTCGGCGACGTCGCGAAGCGCATCCCCGAGCTCTTCGGACGCGAGCGGATCGGCTTCGAGGCCTCCGCGCTCTCGTACTCGGCCTGGCAGGCGCTCGACGAGGCGGCGCGCGCCGCCGGGGCGCAGCTCGTGCCGTGCGAGCACGTCGTCGAGGATCTGCGCGCCGTCAAGGACGAGGACGAGATCGCGCTGATCCGGGCGGGCGCGCAGTTCTGCGACGCGATCTACGCCTGGCTCGCCGAGGAGGGCCTGGCCGGCCGCCAGGAGGGCGAGGTCGCCTGGGCGATCGAGCAGAAGGCGCGCGAGCTCGGCGCCGCCGGCCCGTCGTTCCCGCCGATCGTCGCCTCGGGCGCCAACAGCGCGCTCCCGCACGCCGTTCCCGGAGCGCTCGAGATCGAGCGCTCGACGCTCGTCGTGCTCGATCTCGGCACGCTCGTCGACGGCTACTGCTCCGACTGCACGCGCACGTTCGCGACCGGCCCGAGCGAGCCGCAGATGATGGACGTCTACGAGACCGTGCTGCGCGCCCAGGAGGCTGCGCTCGCGCTCGTGCGACCCGGGCAGGACTGCCAGGAGGTGCACGAGACGGCGCGCCGCGTGATCGGCGAGGCCGGCTACGGCGAGTACTTCAACCACGGCACCGGGCACGGCGTCGGCATCGACATGCACGAGGAGCCGCGCTTCCGCAATGGCTTCGGCGGCACGCTCGAGCCGGGCAACGTCGTCACGGTGGAGCCGGGCGTGTACCTTCCAGGGCGCTTCGGCGTGCGCATCGAGGATCTCGTCCTGGTCACGGACGACGGCCACGACGTGCTCACGCAGTTCCCCAAATCCCTCCTCTCGGTGTAGGGCCATGGCTGAAACGATCAACACGAGTCACTTCAAGAACGGCATGTGCATCGACCTCGACGGCGTGGTCTGGAAGATCGTCGAGTTCCAGCACGTCAAGCCGGGCAAGGGCGGCGCGTTCGTGCGCACGAAGCTCAAGCAGATGGAGGGCGGCAAGGTCGTCGAGAAGACGTTCCGCGCCGGCGAGTCCATGCCGCGCGTGCACACGACCGTGCAGGACATGCAGTTCCTCTTCGACGACGGCGCGAACGTCGTGCTCATGAACACCGAGACGTACGAGCAGATCGGCCTGCCGCGCGACGGCGTCGCCGACGAGCTGCAGTACCTCAAGGAGGGCGACGTCGTGCAGCTGCTCTCGCTCGACGGCCGTCCGGCCTCGCTGCAGCTGCCCGCAGCGGTCGAGCTCGTCGTGCAGTCGACCGAGCCCGGCGTCAAGGGCGACACCGTCTCGAACGTGACGAAGCCGGCCGTGCTCGAGACGGGCGCGACGGTGCAGGTGCCGCTGTTCGTGAACGAGGGCGAGCGCGTGCGCGTGGACACCCGCGACGGCCGCTACCTCGGGCGCGCCTGAGCACTCCGTGACGCGCTTCGTCGACACCACCCTGCGGCTGCTCAGCCAGGATCCGCTCGCGCGCACGCTCTCGTCCGCGACGGTGCTGCGGCTCGCCGAGAAGCTCGACGAGGTCGGCTACAGCGCGCTCGAGGTGTCCGGCGGCGGCTGCTTCACGACGGCGGTGGAGCGCGGGCTCGAGAGCCCGTGGGAGCGCATCCGCGCCATCCGCAGCAGGACGCGCACGCCGCTCGCGATGGCGCTGCGCGGCACGTTCCTGGTCGGCGGCCGGCCTGCCGACGACGACCTCGTGCGGCGCTTCGTGCTGTGCGCGGCCGAGTCCGGCATCGACGTCTTCCGCATGCACGACCCGCTCAACGACATCGACGACCTGGCGGTGCCCGCAGCGGCGGTGCGCGAGGCCGGCGCGCGGCTCTACGCGGGCCTCGTCTACTCGGACGGCCCCGAGGGCCACGACTACCTGCTCGAGCACGCCCGCCGGCTGTCCGACATGGGCGCCGACCGCATCCTGCTGGCCGACCCCGCCGGCGCGCTCGACCCGGCCGCCGCGGGCGACCTCATCCGCAAGCTGATCACCGCCTCCGGCGTGCCCGTCGGGCTCTACGCGCAGGGCCCTGGCGGCACGGCGCTGGCGGTCGCGATCGAGGCCGCGCGGGCAGGCGCCGACCCGATCGCGACGGCGTCCTATCCCGTCGCGATGCTGACGACGCGCCCCGCGGCCGAGCTGCTCGGCCAGGCCCTCACCGGGCTCGGCTTCGACGCGGGCATCGACCGCGAGAAGGCCTGGGAGGCCGCGCGCGTGATCGAGGCGGCGCTCGGCGACGCGGCCGCGAGCGCGCCGCCCGTCTCGCCCCACGTGGCGTTG
>DASXXY010000288.1:0-8392 GCA_036502805.1 Gaiellales bacterium
GACCGCGGTCTCGTGTGGTCGTACGGCTTCAACCACGAGGAGGCCATCCGCTGCTTCGAGCGCGCGCTCGCGGCTGACGCCGGCTGCGCGCTCGCGCACTGGGGCATCGCCTACGCCGCCGGCCCGAACTACAACAAGGGCTGGGAGGCCTTCGACGAGCGCGAGCTGAGCGAGGCCGTCGCGCGCGCGCACGCCTCCGTCCAGGCCGCGCTGGCGCTCGCCCCGGCGGCCTCCCCGATCGAGCAGGCGCTCATCGCGGCGCTCGCCGAGCGCTATCCCGAGCCGGCGCCGGCGGGCGACCTGACGCGCTGGAACGAGGCCTATGCGACGGCCATGCGCGGCGTCTACGCGCAGTTCGGCGACGACGCCGACGTCGCCGCGCTGTTCGCGGACGCGCTCATGAACCGCACGCCGTGGGCGCTCTGGGACATCGCGGCGAACGCTCCGGCGGACGCTGCCGACACGCTCGAGATCCTCGCCGTGCTCGAGCGCGCGATCGGCCAGGGCACGGACGCCGGGCGCGAGCCGCATCCGGGCGTCCTGCACTTCTACGTGCACGCCATGGAGATGTCGCCGTTCCCCGAGCGCGCGCTGCACGCGGCCGATGCGCTGCGCGACCTCGTGCCCGACTCGGGCCACCTGCGCCACATGGCGACCCACATCGACGTGCTCTGCGGCTTCTACCGCGACGTCGTCGTCACGAACGAGCACGCGATCCGGGCCGACCGCGCGTTCGCCGAGCGCGAGGGCGCGCTCAACTTCTACACGCTCTACCGCTGCCACGACCTCCACTTCAAGCTCTACGGCGCGATGTTCCTGGGCGATCCCGTGGCGGCGCTCGCGGCGGCCGACGAGCTCGCGGACACGCTCACGGAGGAGCTGCTGCGCACCACGAGCCCGCCGATGGCCGATTGGGTCGAGGGCTTCGTCCCGATGCGCCTGCACGCGCTCGTCCGCTTCGGCCGCTGGCAGGAGATCGTCGACGCGCCGCTGCCGGCCGACGCCGAGCTGTACTGCGTCACGACCGCGATGCTGCACTACGCCAAGGGCGTCGCCCACGCCGCGCGCGGCGAGCTCGCGCTCGCGCAGGACCACGAGCAGCTCTTCGCCGCCGCGCTCGCGCGCATCCCCGCGACGCGCACGGTCTTCAACAACACCTGCCAGGACATCCTCGCCGTCGCGGCCGAGATGCTGGCGGGCGAGATCGCCTACCGCCGCGGCGAGTTCGACGAGGCGTTCGCGCACCTGCGACGCTCCGTCGAGCTGGACGACGCGCTGCCCTACGACGAGCCCTGGGGCTGGATGCAGCCGACGCGCCACGCGCTCGGCGCGCTGCTGCTCGAGCAGGGCCGGGTGAGCGACGCCGAGGCCGTCTACCGCGCCGATCTCGGCCTCGACGACAGCATCGGCCGGCCGTGCCAGCACCCCGACAACGTCTGGAGCCTGCACGGCTACCACGAGTGCCTGCAGCGGCTCGGCAAGAGCGGCGAGGCCGAGATCGTGAGCCCGCGCCTCCAGCTCGCGCTGGCGCGCGCGACCGTGCCGGTCGCGGCGTCGTGCTTCTGCCGCGGCGCCGCGCTGCCCGCCTGAGGGCGGGCCGCGGCGGGAGGGCCGCGCCGGCGGGCGCTACACGAGGTCGCGGAGGCGCTGAGCCTCCGAGAGCGACGAGAGCTTCTTGAGCGCCTGGTTCTCGATCTGGCGGATGCGCTCGCGCGTGACGTGGAAGGCGGCGCCGACCTCGTCGAGCGTGCACGGCTCGAAGCCGCTCATGCCGAAGCGCATCTCGAGCACGCGGCGCTCGCGGAAGCTCAGCACGCCGAGGATCTCGCCGAGCGTCTCGAGGCGCATCTTGCGCGTCGCCTCGTCCTCGGCGGTCGGCGTCGTGACGTCGGCGATGAAGTGGCCGAGCTGCGAGTCGTCCTCGTCGCCGACCGGCTTCTCGAGCGAGATCGGCGTCTGCGCGGCGCGCATGATCTGCTCGACCTCCTCGACCGGCAGCTCGACGCGCTCGGCGATCTCGCTGAGCGACGGGTCGCGCGCCAGCTCGGTGCGCAGCTTGCGCTCGACGCGGCCGATGCGGTTCAGCTTCTCGACGACGTGCACGGGCATGCGGATCGTGCGGCCCTTGTCGGCCAGCGAGCGCGCCACGGCCTGGCGGATCCACCAGGTCGCGTAGGTCGAGAACTTGTAGCCGCGGCGGTAGTCGAACTTCTCGACCGCGCGCACGAGCCCGATCGTCCCCTCCTGGATCAGGTCGAGGAACGGCAGGCCCTGCTCGCGGTAATGCTTCGCGATCGACACGACGAGGCGGATGTTGGCCTCGATCATGTGCCGCTTCGCGCGCAGGTCGCCGCGCTCGACGCGCTTCGCGAGCTCGATCTCCTGCGCCGCGGTCAACAGCTTCGTGCGGCCGATGTCGCGCAGGAAGCGCTGCAGCGAATCGCTCGAGAGGACCTCGACCGCGGCGACCGCGGGCTCGTCCTCCTCCTCGGCGTCGGCCTCGGCATCGGCGTACGCCTTGGCCTCGCCGTCCTCCTCATCCTCGAGCTCGTCGACAGGACTCAGGGCGAGCGTGGCGACGTCGAACGGCTCGTCGTCGTCGAGCGTCGCCGCAAGGACGCGCTCATCCAGGTCTACGGGCGAGGTGATTGTGCTCATCACGGCCGGTTCGCCCTCCGCGATCCATGTCCTTCCCGTCATGCCGGATCAGTGTCGCAAGTGCGTCGGCCGTCGCCGTCGCGAGCGGCGGCCATGAACGCCGTGCGCCGCGAATGCCGAGCACTGGCGCAGGGCCCGGCCCCGCGCTGCGGCTAGTCGACGTCGGCCGCGCGCGCACGTGCGCCGCGATCGCCTCGATCGCGGCCGTCAGCCCGCGGCGCACGCCCTCGTCGTCGATCAGGCCGTCCGCGCCCACCATGGCGCGCGCGACCGGGATGCGCACGCAGGCCCCCTCGACGATGTCGGCACCCGTGTAGCCGAGCACGATCCGCAGCGAGTCGTGCGCGTTCGCGCCGCCCGTCGGCGCAGCGTGGCCCGAGGCGTTGACCCAGGCGACCGGCCGGCCGTAGATCTCGCCGCCGCCGACCGTCCAGTCGAGCAGGTTCTTGAACGATCCGGGCAGCGCGCCGGCGTACTCGGGCGTGCAGAAGAGCACCGCGTCGGCGGCCGCGATGCCGGCCCGCAGCTCGCTCACCGCGGGCGGCAGCGGATCGACGTCGTCGTCCGGGTTGAAGTGCGGCAGCGTCCCGAGCCGCTCGTAGAGCTCCGCCTCGACGCCGTCCGGGACGAGCGCCCGCACCGTCCGCAGCACGGCCGCGTTCGACGACCCCGAGCGGAGGCTCCCCGAGACGAGCAGGATCCGGAGCGCACCGTCGGCAGCCATCGCCGCACCATACGAACCGCCGGCGCGGGGCCGAGCCGCACGAGCGCCGGCTCGCGGTTTGGGGGCTCGGCTGCAGGGCACCTCGTGGCATGACTGACGACGAGCAGCAGACGTACCACCACAACGCCAACGAGGGCGAGACGCGCGCGCCGAGCGGCGAGACCGATCCGCACCACGCGCTCAACACCCCGGTCGGCCCGCTCGACGAGGACGTCGAGGCGATGCTGGACACGGAGGACGACGAGGGCGAGCGCCTCGAGCAGGCGGACGACCGCGCGGAGGACGAGCGCACGGGCGAGGAGCGCTCGCGCAACGGATGAGCGTCCGTCACCTCCGCATCTACCTCAACGATCAGCTCGCGCTCGGCGTCGCGGGACGCGAGCTCGCGAGCCGTGCGGCGCGCGAGAACGCCGGCTCCGAGATCGGCGCCGCGCTCGCCGAGGTCGCGGCCCAGGTCACAGAGGACATCGCGACCCTGGAGGCGGTCATGCAGGGCCTCGCCGTGCCGCGCAGTCGCGTCAAGCCGCGCCTGGGAGCGCTTGCGGAGCGCGCCGGCAGGCTCAAGCTGAACGGATCGCTGCGGCGGTACTCGCCACTCAGCCGCTTCCAGGAGCTCGACCTGCTGCTCGTCGGCGTGCGCGCGAAGCGGCAGCTGTGGACGGCGCTACGCGATCTCGCCGCGTTGCCGCAGCGCGTGCCGGGCGTCGATCTCGACGACCTCGTGGCCCGGGCCGAGGCGCAGATCGACCTGCTCGAGCCGTGCTGGGTGCAGGCCGGCCTCGAAGCGTTCGGCAACCTCGAGCAGCCGGCGGCGTTTCCCGCCTGAGCGGCGGGGCACGCACTGGCATGCTGACGCGCCGGATCCACCGCATGGGCCTGCGTAGCGCGCACGCGCACGCGGTGGCGATGGCGTCGGTCGGGCTCTGCGTCGGGCTCTGGATGCGCGCGAAGACCGTCGACCAGGATGAGCGCGGCAATGCCGAGCGGCGTGCGCTGTTCGTGGGGCTCTGGCCGCCGACCATCTGGCTGATCGGCGACTCGCTCGCGCGCCACGAGTGATGGTTCGCGGCATCAGCCCGTCGCGGCGCATCGCAACGGCGGCGGGATGGCCAGGGGGCATCGCCCTGACGGCCTGGGACTACCTCTGGCGCACGACCCCCGTCCACCGGCGCGAGACGACTGGCAGCGCGGGTGCCGACGCCCCACCGGAGATCCCCGCGACCGCCGAGCAGCATGACCTCCAGACCCACAGGAGTGGCGTGGGGCCGGCGTTCCACCGCCGCTACCGCGTGCGCATCAGGCATGCCTGCGTGTCGCCCGAGGAGCTGATCGCCCGGCTCCAGGCGGAGCCGAACTCGCTCTCGCCGACGCGCTTCGCGCGCTTCCTCAAGACCCACGGCGAGCCGGGCGCGATGGCCGTCGGCGACGAGTACCTGATCCGCATGCCGGGGCCGTGGGACGGGCCCGTGCGCGTGATCGCTGCCGACGCGACGTCGCTCCGCCTGGCCACGCTCGACGGGCACCTCGAGGCCGGCCAGATCGCGTTCCGAGCGCGCCAGGGCGACCTCCTCGAGTTCGAGATCGAGTCGTGGGCGCGCAGCGGCGACCGCATCTCGAACGTCTTCTACACGCGCCTCCGTGTCGCGAAGGAGGTGCAGCTGCACATGTGGATCTCGTTCCTCGAGCGTGTCATCAGCGCCTCCGGCGGGCGCCGGACGGGCGCCATCGAGGTCGAGACGCGCGTCGTCGGCGAGCGCCCGGCAGTCGCCGGATCCCGCCTCGGCTCGCCGTCCGTCGAGCACGAGCTCGCCGCCCTGCGCGCCGTGGACTTCAACTTCGAGCGTCCGGCGCGACCATCGGCCGCGGGCGGCTGGCGCGTCGACGACCTCCGTCAAGCGCTGCCCGCCGAGGCGCCCGGTCCGCCGGAGGCGCATGGCAGCTTCGCTGCCGCCCGGCGCCTGCTGCGCGGCTACGAGTTCGCCGATCCCTCGATCGTGCGCGCCTGGTTCGACGAGAGCGAGCCGCTCGAGGGCCGCACGATGCTGCTCGAGATCCGCTTCCGCGGACTGCGCTTCCGCGTCGGGGTGCGCGTGCGCGAGGTCTACGAGCGCACGGCCGAGGAGGGCGGCCGGCCCGTCGAGGTCTGGGGCTGGAGCTATGGCACGCTCGAGGGCCACTTCGAGATGGGCCAGATGGACTGGCAGGTCTGGAAGTGGCTCGACACGGGCGAGGTGGAGTTCCGCATCCACGCCTACTCGCGGCGCGCACCGGTCGCGAACCCGATCGTGCGCCTCGGCTTCCGCGCGGTCGGCCGCCGTGAGCAGCTCGCGTTCCTGCACTGCACGCTGCGGCGCATGGCGGCGCTGACCGCGCTGCGCGTCGAGGAGGGCGCCGGGCAGGACGCGATCCGCGAGGCTTCCGCCGCGCTCGTCGCCCGCCGCGGCGATACGTCAGAGGCCGGCGAGCACGTCGCCGAGCAGCTCGCCGACGCCGGAGCGTCCGCACGCGAGCGGCGCCGAGCTTGACGCGGGCCGCCGGCGCGAGACGCCGGCGCAAGCTGCGCTCGCGCGGCGCCGATCCGCTGACAATGGAGCCGTGGCGACTGCGCTGACGGCCCCGGCCCCACCGAGCACCGTGCCCGCGCACGCCGGCGCGCGGGCGTGAGCCGCACTGCCGAGCGCTCGCCCTGGACGATCCTCGGCCTCGCCGTCGGCCTGCAGTTCGGCGTCTCGCTGATCGATCAGGGCGTGATCGCGCTGACCGGCTACATCAAGCTCGACCTCGGCATCTCGGCGTTCGCGGCCGGCCTCGTCGTCGCGAGCTTCGCGCTCGGGCGCATCGTCGGCGTGTACGCCGCCGGGCTCGCGGCCGACCGCCTCGGCGAGCAGCGCACGCTGCTCGTCGGAGGGTTCGCGACGGCCGCGCTGACGCTGGCCGCGGTGGCCTCGCCGCTGCCGCTGTTCGTGCCGTTGCTCGTCCTGGCGGGCGCCGCCGGATCCAGCAGCACGCCGGCCGGCGGCCGTCTCGTGCTGCTCGCGTTCCCGAAGAACCGCCGTGGCTTCGCGCTCGGGATCCGCCAGACGGGCATCCCGGTCGCCGGCCTGGTCGCCGCCGCGGCGCTGCCGTGGATCGCGCACGTGTCGAGCTGGCGCTGGGCGATCGCGGTCGCCGCGACCGTGACGGCGCTCGCGGCCGTGCCGCTGCTCAGCCTGCGCGGCATGCCGCCGCCGCCGCGTCCGGCCGGCCCCCAGCGGCACGTCGGCCGCAACCGCAACCTCGTGCTGCTGACGATCTGGGGCTGCCTGATCGTGACCGGCCAGTACGCGCTCGTCGCCTTCCTCGCGCTCGACCTCAACCAGAACGCGGGCCTCACGCTGGCCGAGGGGTCGGTCTTCGTCGTCATCGCGAACGCCGCCGGGATCATCGGCCGCATCGTCTGGGGCCTCGTCAGCGACCGCCACTCCGGCGGCAACCGCAAGACGTTCCTGCTCGCGATCAACGTCGTCGGCCTCGTCGGCGCGCTGCTCCTGTTCGTCGTCCCGCGCACGGCGCCGCTGGCCGTGATCGGGGCCATCGTCGCGCTCGCCGGCCTGGCGCTGATCGGCTACCAGGGCCTCTGGATCACGATGATCGCGGAGGTCGCGGGGCCCGAGCGGGTGGGCGCCGCGACCGGCTTCGCGCTCACGTTCGTCTCGGGCGCGATCGCCGCGAGCCCGCCGCTCTACGGCCTCGTCGCGGACGTCGCCGGCGGCTATCGCGCGATCTGGGCAGTGCTCGCGGGCGTGCTGCTCGCGGCCTTCGTGCCGGCCTTGCTCGTGCACGAGGAGCACGCGGCGACCGTCGTTCCGATCGCGGCCGCCTGAGCGCGCAGACGGCGCCCGCTCAGCGCGCGGGTGCGGGCTCGCCGTCGAGCAGGAAGCCCGCGTAGCCGCCGGCGGCGACCTCGTCGCAGCGCTCGCGGTAGCGGCCGACGCCGCCGACGTAGGGCAGCAGCACGCGCGGCTTGCCGGGGATGTTCGCGCCCATGTACCACGACTTCGCGCGCGGGTAGAGGCTCGCGTCGCCGACGGCGCGGACGTGCTCGACCCACGCGTCCTGCTCGGCGGTCGTCGGCTCGATCGTCGCGATGCCGTGCTCGCGCAGGTACGCGATGCAGCCGGCGATCCAGTCGACGTGCTGCTCGATCGAGACCATCATGTTGCTGAGCACGGACGGGCTGCCGGGGCCGGTGACCGTGAAGAGGTTCGGGAAGCCGGCGATCGCGAGCCCGAGCGCCGAGCGCGGGCCCTCGGCCCACTGCTCGCGCAGCGAGACGGCGCCGCGGCCCCGCAGATCGATGGCGAGCAGCGCGCCCGTCATGGCGTCGAAGCCCGTGCCCAGCACGATGACGTCGAGCGCGAAGCGCTCCTCGCCGATGCGCAGGCCGGTCGCCGTGATCTCGTCGATCGGCGTCTCGCGGATCGAGACGAGGCGCACGTTCGGGCGGTTGTAGGCCTCGAAGTAGCCGGTGTCGACGCACATGCGCTTCGTGCCGACCGGGTGGTCGTAGGGACACAGCAGCTCGGCGGTCGCGGGATCGGCCACGCGCTCGCGGATCTTGCCGCGCAGGAACTCGGCCAGCAGGTCGTTGGACGCCTGGTCGTCGAAGAGGTCGGAGTACGCGGCGTGCAGGCAGAAGCCGCCGACGGCGTAGCGCTCCTCGAACTCGCGCTCGCGCTCGGCAGGCGTCGCGTCCCACACGCTCTCGCTGCGTGCGCTCCAGGGATTGCCGGCCGTCGTCGTGCGCGCCTTGCGGCGGAAGCGCTCGTAGCGGGCCTTGCGGTCCGCGATCGCCTCGCCCGAGAGCGGCGCGTTCCACGCCGGCACGCTGAAGTTCGCGGTGCGCTGGAAGACGGTCACCGCCGCCGCCTCCGCCGCGATGATCGGCAGCGCCTGCACGACGGACGATCCCGTGCCGATGATGCCGACCCGCTTGCCGGCGACCTCGACGCCCTCGTGCGGCCAGAGGCC
>DASXXY010000289.1:0-1987 GCA_036502805.1 Gaiellales bacterium
GCATCGACGTGTGCCCGGTCGACTGCATCCACGAGGCCGGCCGGCAGCTCGTGATCGACCCCGAGGAGTGCATCGACTGCGGCGCCTGCGAGCCCGAGTGCCCGGTCTAGGCGATCTTCCCCGAGGACGCGGTGCCCGACAAGTGGGAGCCGTTCATCAAGATCAACTACGCGTACAAGGACAGCATCGCGAAGGTCGACGAGCTGGTGGAGGCCCAGGTGGCGGCATCGCCGCCGCCGCAGACGCAGGCATGAATTGCCGCTGCGGCTGATCGTCGGGCCGGCCCGGAGCGGCAAGCTCGGGCTGGTCGTCCACGACTTCCTCGCCGCGGCCACCGCCGGTCGCGATCCGGTGCTGGTCGTTCCGAACGAGCCCGAACGGGTCGTGCTCGAGCGCGAGCTCACCGAGCGCGCGGGGGTGCTGCTCGGCGGGCTCGTGACGACGTTCGAGGAGCTCGCCGCGCGCGTGCTCGCCCGCACGGGCGGCGCGCCCGCCGTGCTGCCCGCACCCGTGCGGGCCCTCTACCTCCGACGCCTGGCCGTGCGCGCGTCTCCCGAGGCGCTCGGTGCATCTGCGCGCACGCCCGGGTTCGCCGCGGCGCTCGGCCGGCTCGTCGACGAGTGCTGCGAGGCCGGGATCGACCCTGCCGCGCTGCAGCACGAGCTCGAGGCGCTCGGCGCGCCGGCGCGTGCCCGCGCGGTCGCCGGGCTCGTCTCGGCGTGGGGACGCGAGGGCCTCGAGCGCGGCACGCTCGATCGCTCGGCCCAGGTCGCCGAGGCGGGGCGGCGGATCGCCGGGCGGCTCGCCGCATGGGGCGCAGCACCGCTCCTCGTGTACGGCTTCGAGGAGCTGCGCCCGGCCCAGTGCGCGCTCGTCGAGGCGATCGCCGCACGCGCGTCGGCGACCGTGGTGCTGCCCTTCGAGCCGGGGCGCGAGGCGTTCGCGGCCGTCGGGGGCACGTTCGAGCGCCTGTCGGCCCGCGCCGACGAGATCGTCGAGCGCGAGCCGGTCGGCTACGTCGAGCGCGCCTCGCTGATCGCGCTCGAGCGCGGGCTGTTCGCCGCGCGTGCGCCGCAGACCCCCGTCGAGCCCGATGGCGGCGTGCGGCTGTTCGAGGTCGCGGGCGCCGCCGGCGAGGCGCGGGTCGCCGCCGCCGAGGCGGCGCGGCAGCTGCGCGCGGGCGTCTCGCCGGACGACCTGCTGATCGTGCTGCCGACGGGCGACGCAGCGCACGCGGCGCTCGCCTCCGCGCTCGCCTCGCTCGACGTGCCCTACGCGCTCGACACGCAGGCGCCGCTGCCACAGACGCCGATCGGCCACGCCACCGTCGGCCTCTGCCGGTACGCCTGGCTGCGCGGCGGCCGCGACGAGCTGTTCGCCTGGCTGCGCTCGTCCGCCTCCGGCATGGCCCGGCCGCGCGTCGACGAGTGGGACGGTCGCGTGCGCGGTCAGGCACGTCTCGAGCCCGCCGACGTCGACGCGTTCCTGCGTGAGGAGGGCGCACGTCCGCTGGCCGTCGTCGATCGCCTGCGTGAGGCCGACGATCCCGCGCTCGCGCTCTGCGAGATCCTCGACGAGGCGGCGCCCGCCGCCTTCGGGCTCGCCGCCCGGGTCGAGCCGAACACGCAGCAGGCGGTCGCCCTGCGCGCGTGGCGCGCGGCGCGTGAGGTCGCGGGAGCGCTCGCCGGGTTGCCCGAGCCTGCGACGCCCGCCGAGCTCGTGGCGGCGCTCGAGTCGGCGAGCGTGCGGCTCGGCGACGATCGTCCCTCGGGTCGCGTGCGCGTCGTCGGCCTGCGCCGTGCGCGCACCCATCGCGTCTCGACCGTGATCGTGCTCGGCCTCGAGGCGGGCCGGCTGCCGCGCCGGCCGCGGCCGGACTCGCTGCTCGGCGATGCGCTGCGCCGCTCGCTCGCGGCCCGTGGGCTGCCGCTCGTGCGTCCCGATCTCGCCGCGGCCGATCGCTACCTCCTGTACGCCGCGCTGACGA
>DASXXY010000290.1:0-2700 GCA_036502805.1 Gaiellales bacterium
TCGTCGACGGCGAGCGGGCCCGCGATGCCGGGGCCCGCGTCGCGCGCGACGAGCCGCGGGCTCGCGACCGGGCGATCGTCGAGCCCGAGCACCGCCTCGACGACCTGCTCGAGCTCGGCCGGCACGTGCACGGCGCCCGTCCGGCCCCGGTAGCTCCCGCCCTCGTGCTCGTAGCGGTGGAGCTCGACGCCGAACGCGGCCGACATCTGCTCGACCGTGCCGCCGAGCGAGACGCTGCGGCGCGCGGCGCTCGTCTCGAGCACGGTCAGCCCATGCTCCTTCGCGAAGCGTGCGACGGCCTCGACATCGGCCGCCTCGGCGCCCTGGGCGTCGGCGAGCTCGCCCCGCGTCATGTACGTGCGCTCGGCGGGCGGCGCCTCGCCCCAGGCGTGCGCCGAGAACGGCGCGGCCTCGGCGCGCGGGCGCACGATCACCGTCACCTCGACGCGCTCGTCCGCGGCGGCGGCGCCGGTCGCGCGTGCCCCGGCGAGCGGTGCGCGCTCGCTGCCGGGAACGGGAACGGCATCTCGGGACGGGCTCATGGGCCGGCGCTCCTTCGTCGTCGCAGACCACCGGGGACGGCGGCCTTCACACGATGGGATACCCGGAGCGTGCCCGAGATACACGCCCCCGTCTGTTACACGGCGAGGTAGATCGAGACGCCGATGCCCGCGGCGAGGCAGTACCAGGCGAACGGCGTCAGCCGGTTCGTCTCGAGATAGCGCATCAGGAAGCGGATCGAGAGGTACGCCGTCGCCGCCGCGCAGAGCGAGCCGACGAGCGCCGGCCCGCGCACGCCGTTGCCGTCCGAGCCGAACAGCTCGGGCAGCTTCAGCACGGCGGCGGCGCCGATGATCGGGGTCGCGAGCAGGAACGCGAAGCGGGCCGCGTCCTCGTTCGAGAGGCCGACGAGCAGGCCGCCGCCCATGGTGGCGCCCGAGCGCGAGAAGCCCGGGATCAGCGCGAGCGCCTGCGCGGTGCCGATGCCGAGCGCCTCGAGCCAGCCGACGCGGCGCACGACCCGCGCGTCGGCGTCCTCGCCGTCGATCTCGTCGGCCGCGGGCGCGCGCCGGCGCAGGCGCTCGGCGCCGTACAGGAGCACGCCGTTCAGCGTCAGGAAGATCGCCGCCGAGGCGGGCGATGCGAACACCTTGCGCAGCGGGTCCTGCAGGATCAGGCCGAGGATGCCGGCGGGCACCGTGCCCGCGATCAGGAGCCACGCGAGCTTCGCGTCGACGTCGCCGGGCGCGATCCCCCGCTGCGCCACCGAGCGGCCGAATCCGCGCAGGATCCGCAGCCAGTCGCGCCAGAAGAAGCCGACGAGCACGATCGCCGTCGCGAGATGGGTCGCGATCAGGAACGTCAGGAAGAAGGTGTCGTTCTGATGGATGTCCCAGCCGAGCAACCGGGGCAGGATCACGGCGTGGCCGAGGCTCGAGATCGGGAACAGCTCGCTCACGCCCTGCAGGAGGCCGATCACGATCGCCTGGCCATAGGAGATCAGCGCGAACGGCGCGATCACGACCGCGCCGCCGATCGAACGGGGCCGGCGGGCATGGACGGGCTCTGCGGGTTCGGCACGCGTGCTCTTTCGGTCGGGATCAGGAGAGGCTCGGCCGGACGAGGCCGATGTCGTAGGCGAAGACGACCGCCTGCACGCGGTCGCGCAGCCCCAGCTTGCCGAGGATGCGGCCGACGTGCGTCTTCACGGTGGCCTCGGACAGCACGAGCCCCGCGGCGATCTCGGCGTTCGAGAGGCCCTGCGCGAGCAGGCCGAGGACCTCGTGCTCGCGCGCCGTCAGCGTCGCGAGCCGCGCGTCGGCCGGAGGCGCGTCGTCCTCCTGGTCGGGCAGCCGGTGCGCGAAGGTGTCGAGCAGGCGGCGCGTCACGCTCGGCGCGACGACGGCGTCGCCGCTCGCCACGGCGCGGATGCCAGAGAGCAGGTCGGCCGGCGGCACGTCCTTCAGCAGGAAGCCGCTCGCGCCCGCCCGCAGGCCCGCGAAGGCGTACTCGTCGAGGTCGAACGTGGTCAGGATGATCACGCGCGCGCGGCGCTCGGCGCCGACGATCCGCCGGGTCGCCTCGATCCCGTCCATGCCGGGCATGCGCACGTCCATCAGCACGATGTCGGGGTCGAGCCCCTCGACGAGCCCGAGCGCCTCGGCGCCGTCGCCGGCCTCGCCGACGACCGCGAGGTCGTCCTGCGACTCGAGCACCATCCGGTAGCCCATCCGCAGGAGCGGCTGGTCGTCGACGAGCAGGATGCTCGTGGTCATCCGGCGGCCGTCGTCGACTGGCCGAGCAGCAGCAGCGCGTGCACGCGCCAGCCGCCGTTCGCACGCGGGCCGGCCTCGACGGTGCCCGCGTACACGGACGCGCGCTCGCGCATGCCCTCGAGCCCGCGCCCGCCGCGCGCGGCCGCCGGCACCTGGGCGGTGCCCGAGTCGGTCACCTCGACCTCGACCGCATCGGCGCCGTAGGCCAGGCGCACGCGTGCGGCGGCCGAGGCGCCGGCGTGCTTGAGCGTGTTCGTGAGCGCCTCCTGCACGAGCCGGAACACGGTCAGCTGGGCGCCGGCGGGCAGCGCGGCGCCGTCGCCCGCCACCTCGAGCGTCACCGGCAGGCCGGCGGCGCGCACCTGCTCCACGAGCTGGTCGATCTGCGGGACGCCGGGCTGTGGCACGAGCGCGGCTCCCTCGT
>DASXXY010000291.1:0-2944 GCA_036502805.1 Gaiellales bacterium
CAACGACCCGGTCGCCAGCATCTCGATCCAAGACGTCGCGCAGGACGCGACCGGCGCGACGCTCGTCGTCACGGGCCCGCGCGACGTCGTTCCGCCGAACGCGCCGACCGCTCTCACGGCGGTCGCGAGCGGCACGACCGCCGCGCTGCGCTGGACGGCAGCGACGGACGACTACGAGGTCGACGGCTACACAATTGCGCGCAACGGCACGGCGATCGCGACGACTGCGGGCACCGACTACGTGGACGCGGGCCTCGTGCCCGGGACGACCGTCAGCTACACGGTCGCGGCGATCGACGCTGGCAACAACATCGGGCCGGCCGCCACGGCGAGCGTCGTGCTGCCGGACACCGCGGCGCCCGCGGCGCCCGCGGCCGTGACCGCCAAACTGACGCGCGACGGCAAGGTGCACCTCGCCTGGACGGCCGCGGCCGACAACGGCGTCGTCGCGTTCTACCGGCTGTTCCGCAACGGCAGGGCGATCGCGACCGGCACGGCGCTCGCGTACGTCGACCCGGCGCCCAAGCCCGGCACGGGCTCGACCGTCGTCTACGCCGTCAAGGCGATCGACCTGGCCGGCAACATCGGCGCGGCCGGCAAGGCCGCGGCGCTGCGTGCGCCGCTGCTCCGCCCGCTCGCCGCGACCGGCCTGAAGGTCACGCGCACGAAGCTCGGCTCGCGCCTCGCCGTGCGCATCACCGGCAAGGTCTCCGACGCGCAGGCCCGCTGCCGGCTGCGCATCGGCGCCGGGGCCTGGACGGCCTGCAAGGCGAAGCAGAGCGGGGCCTTCGCCGTCACGCTGCGTGCGAAGGGCACGACGCCCGTCACGCTCTCGCTGCGCAACTCGCTCGGCCGCGTGAAGACGCAGACGCTTCGCGTACGCTCTCTCACGTGAGCGAACCTGTCGTGCGGCTCGACCGCATCTACACCCGCGGCGGCGACGCCGGCGAGACGAGCCTCGGCGATGGCCGGCGCGTCTCGAAGGCCGCGCTGCGCATCGGCGCCTACGGCACCGTCGACGAGCTCGGCGCCGTGCTCGGGCTCGCGCGCACGCACCCGCTGCCGGGCGAGATCGACGCCTGGCTCGGCCGCATCCAGAACGACCTCTTCGACCTCGGCGCCGACCTCTGCGTGCCCGAGGACGAGCGCGAGTATCGCCAGTCGACGCGCGCGCGGACGCGCCTGCGCGTCACGCCCGAGCAGGTCGTGTGGCTCGAGCAGCGCTGCGACGAGGTCAACGAGACGCTGCCGCCGCTGACGTCGTTCGTGCTCGCCGGCGGCACCCCCGGCGCGGCGGCGCTGCACCTCGCGCGCACCGTCTGCCGGCGCGCCGAGCGCGAGACGGTCGCGCTCGCGGCCGCGGAGACCGTCGGCAGCGATGCGCTGCAGTACCTCAACCGGCTCTCCGACCTGCTCTTCCTGCTCGCCCGCGCGGCGAATCCGCCGGGCGGGGAGGTGCTCTGGGTCCCGGGCGGGAAGCGCGGCTGATGGCGACGCACGAGGAGCGCAAGGCGCTGCACGAGACGCTCTCGGGGATCCCGGTCGATCCGCTCTACGCGCCCGGTGCGACGCAGCTCGACTACGACGCGGCGCTGGGCGATCCGGGCGTCTTCCCCTACACGCGCGGGCCCTACGGCTCGATGCACCGTGGGCGGCTGTGGACGATGCGCATGTTCGCGGGCTTCGGCACCGCGGACGAGACGAACGAGCGCTTCCGCTACCTGCTCGAGCAGGGCCAGACGGGGCTCTCGACGGCCTTCGACATGCCGACGCTGATGGGCTACGACTCGGACGCGGCGCGCGCGCTCGGCGAGGTCGGGCGCGAGGGCGTGGCGATCGACACGCTCGCAGACATGGAGGATCTGTTCGCGGGCATCCCGCTCGACGAGGTCACCGTCTCGATGACCGTCAACGCGCCGGCCGCCATGGTGCTCGCGATGTACGCCTGCATGGCGCGGCGGCGCGGCATCCCGCTGACGGCGCTCGGCGGCACGATCCAGACGGACATCCTCAAGGAGTTCATCGCCCAGAAGGAGTGGATCTTCCCGCCCGAGCCGTCCGTGCAGCTCGTCGTCGACATGATCGAGTGGTGCTGCGACGAGATGCCGCGCTGGCACCCGGTCTCGATCAGCGGGTACCACATCCGCGAGGCCGGAGCGACCGCCGCGCAGGAGCTCGCGTTCACGCTCGCCGACGGCTTCGCCTACGTGCGCGCCTGCTGCGAGCGCGGGCTGCCGGTCGACCGCTTCGCACCGCGCCTGTCGTTCTTCTTCAACGCCCACCTCGACTTCTTCGAGGAGATCGCGAAGTACCGCGCCGCACGGCGCATCTGGGCGCGCGATCTGCGCGACACGTTCGGCGCGCAGGAGGAGCGCTCGCTGCTGATGCGCTTCCACGCACAGACGGCCGGCGTCTCGCTGACCGCGCAGCAGCCCGAGGTGAACGTCGTGCGCACCGCCGTCGAGGCGCTCGCGGCGGTGCTCGGCGGCTGCCAGAGCCTGCACACGAACTCCTTCGACGAGGCCATGGCGCTGCCCACCGAGGCCGCCGCGACGCTCGCGCTGAGGACGCAGCAGGTGCTCGCGCACGAAATCGGCGTGACCTCGACGGCGGATCCGCTCGGCGGCTCGTGGTACGTCGAGGCGCTGACCGATCGCCTCGAGCAGGAGGCCTACGCGATCTTCGAGCGCATCGACGCGCTCGGCGGCGTCGTGCCGGCGATCGACGCCGGCTACTTCCAGCGCGAGCTCGCCGACTCCGCGTTCCGCCACCAGCAGCAGGTCGAGCGCGGCGAGCGCGTGATCGTCGGGGTCAACAAGTACATCGCGCGCGACGAGCAGGAGCCGAACCTGCTGCACGTCGACCCGATCGTCGAGCAGCGCCAGATCGACCGGCTCGCGGCCGTCAGGGCGCGACGCGACTCGGCGGCCGTCGAGGCGACGCT
>DASXXY010000292.1:0-12241 GCA_036502805.1 Gaiellales bacterium
CGGTGCACGGCGTGATGACGGGCGTGCGCGATCGCGAGCAGCGCTACCGGCTCAATCGCATGGACATCGCGACGCCCGACGGCCAGCCCGTGCGCTGGGCGCTCAACATGCTGCACGGCGCGGATCTGCACGACCAGGTGCGCGGCACGACGCTCTCGCTCAGCGTGCTCAACGCCGCCGCTGCGGAGGGCCTGCCGGTGTTCTTCTACGGCAGCAGCTCGCAGACGCTCGCGAAGCTCGTGGCCGCCGTCGAGGAGCGCGTGCCGGGGATCGAGGTCGCGGGCACGGAGCAGTCGAAGTTCCGCACGGCCGACCCCGCCGAGCGCGCCGAGATCGCCGCGCGCATCGTCGCCTCGGGCGCGCGCATCGTCTTCGTCGGCCTCGGCTGCCCGCGCCAGGAGCAGTTCCTGTTCGCGTTCCGCGACCTCCTGCCGATGCCGGCGCTCGGCGTCGGCGCGGCCTTCGACTACCTCGCGGGCACGCTGCCCGAGCCGCCCGAGCGGATGCGCCGCATGGGGCTCGAGTGGCTCTGGCGGCTGAAGCTCGAGCCGCGCCGGCTGTGGCGGCGCTACCTGCTGCTGAACCCCGCGTACCTGACGCTGATGACCCTGCAGCTCGCGCGGGCCTGGCGCCCCGACCCGCAGGGCGACGTGCCGCGCGAGACCCCCGTCAGCGTGTGAGCGGGCGCTGCGCCGCGGCGGCCGGCCCCGGCCCGTCGGCGCCGCCCGGGCGGATCTCACAGCCGTCCGTGCCAGACTGACGGCGTGACGCGCGAACCCCCAGGCGCCCCACGCCGGCGCGCGCGCGCCGTCCGGGCCCTCGCGCTGCTCGCCGTCGCGACCGCGGTCGCGACCGTGCTGCTGCATGCGGCAGGCTGGCCGTTCGGCAGTGCGCCGGCGGCCGCGGCGCCCACGGCCGGCGCGAAGGCGAAGGTCGTGACGGTGCACGGCGGCGGCCAGCTCCGCGCCGCCCTCCGCCACGCTCAGGGCGGCACGAGCATCCTGCTCGCCGGCGGCAACTACCCCGCCGTGACGATCGAGCGCGGCTACTCGCCCGCGATCACGATCAAGCCGGTGCAGGGGCAGAAGGTCGTGCTCGCGGGCCTGAGCTTCAGCGGCGCCTCGGGCGTCGTCGTCCGCGGGCTGCGGACGAGCGGCGAGAGCGACGTCGGCGCGGGCTCGCACGACATCACGTTCGACGGCGTGGGCTGCACGCTGCCGATCGGCGATCTCGAGCACAGCTGCTTCTACCTCCACGACTCGTCGCAGCACCTCGTGGTCCGCAACAGCACCGCCGTCGGCGGCTTCGACGGGGTCAAGCTCTACGGCTGCTCGGGCAGCACCTGGACGAGCGACGTGCTGATCACGAACAACCGTCTCACGCGCGCGAGCGAGGACCTGATCCACGTCAACTGCGCTCGCAACGTCTCGATCGTGCACAACTACCTGCACGACCCGATCGACAACGACGACCACAACGACGGCGTCCAGTCGCAGGCCTCGGACGGCCTCAGGATCGTGCGCAACACGTTCACGTTCACGCGGCCGAACCCCGACGGCCCGAACCAGGCCATCATCCTCGGCCGCACCGGGCCGGACTCGCCGGACCTCGTCACGCACAGCACGATCAGCGGCAACCTGATCCACCACTGGCCCGGGATCCCGATCATCCTCGCCGGCACCGACGACACCGTCGTCGTGCAGAACACCGCCTGGGACAGCGGCGAGGATGACGATCAGGGCCTCACGAGCAGCGCCGGCTCGGACGGCTTCGCGAACACGGGCCTGCGGATCTGGAACAACATCCTGGGCCAGGTGTGGGTCGATCCGGGCGCGTCGGCGCCGGTCCTCTGCCAGCACGACATCCTCCAGGTCGCCCCGCAGCCGGGCATCTGCGGCGACGACCTCCGCATCGTCGACCCGCGCTTCGCCGATCACGCCGACTACCTGCTGCGCACGACGAGCCCGGCCTGGAAGCTCGCCGGCACCATCGAGGGGACGCCCGAGGACGATCTCGACGGCGCCGCGTGCAAGGCGCCGCGGCTCGGTGCGCGCTGCCTGCGCCCGTAGCCCTGCCGGCGGTTGCAGCGGCCTACCCATCCGGCTCTTGCCGCATCGCGATGGCCTGGGGTAGCGTGGATGGAGTGGGCAGTCTGCGTTGCCACGGCCCCGGCGGCCGACGATCTCGCGAGCGCCGCGTGACGCCCCGGCGGCAGCCCGCGCCGCACGGGCGGGCGGGTCGCCGGTGAGCACGGGGGCGACGACGCTGGACGCCCTCCGCCCGGCCACGGCCGACGTGCGCGCGGCGCTGATCCCGCAGCGGATCCTGAACCGGGTCGAGCTGGGATTCTCGTTCCTCGGGCTCGCGCTCTCGACGAACGCCGTGGTGCCGCTCGTGCTCAACCCGGCGATCGGCGTCGACCCGAGCATCACGGTCGCAGACCCGTTCTCGCGCCCGCTCTGGGCGCTCGTGATCCTGTTCCTCCTGAGCGGCCTCGTGCGCGACGGGCGCCGCGTGCTCGCGGCCGCCGTGCGCAACGCGCCGATCCTCGCGCTGTGCTGGCTCGCCGCGCTCTCGAGCCTGTGGTCGTCCGTGCCGGGCACGACGATGACCGACGCCCTGCTGCTGTTCGTGACGACGGTGCTCGGCTTCTACATCGGGGTGCGCTTCGAGCTGCGCGAGGTCGTCGCGATGGTCGCCTGGCTCGGCCTGCTGATCGCCGTCCTGAGCGCGGTCTTCGCGCTCGCGCTGCCGCGCTTCGGCATGGATCCGGCGCACGCCGGCGACTGGCGCGGCGTCTTCACGACCAAGAACGAGCTCGGCCGGATGATGGTGATCGGCGGCGTCGCCTGGCTGGCGCTGCTGCTCACGGGCGAGGCGAGGCGCCGCTCGTGGCTGTGCGCGCTGTTCGTCATCTTCGTCGGGGCCGAGAGCGGCTCGCGCACCGCGCTCGCGGTCGCGAGCCTGATGACCGTCGTCTGGAGCCTCGTCTGGCTGTTCCGCCGGCGCGGCCAGCGCTGGATCCCGATCAAGGGCCTCGCCGTCAGCGGCTGCGTCGCGGTGGCCGTCCTGGCGATCACGAGCCAGGGGTTCCTGCTCAAGGTCATCGGCGCCGACTCCTCGTTCACGGGCCGCACCGGCATCTGGAACGCGGTGCTCCAGGACGTGCGCGTGCACGCCTGGTTCGGCTACGGCTTCGACGGCTTCTGGCTCGGCATCGACAGCCGCGCGATCGACGTCATGCGCGCCGTCGGCTTCATGCCGCCGCACGCCCACGACGGCTACCTCGACCTGCTGCTCAACCTCGGCCTGATCGGCGCGGCGGTGTTCGTGCTCGCGATCGCCGTGATCGCGCGCAACGGCTGGCGCTCGCTGCACCGGCAGACGGGCACCGCGCGCATGTTCCCGCTCGTCTTCCTCGTGCTCTTCCTGCTCTACAACATCTCGGAGAGCTCGCTCGTCTCGAAGCAGTCGCTGACCTGGCTCGTGCTCTGCGTCGTGGCCGCGTCCGCGGCCGTGCACGAGCCGCGGCCGGCGGAAGGTCCGGCCACATGACGCAGGGCGCGGACGAGGCGCCCGCCGGCAAGGGCTTCCGGGTGCTCGTGCTGGATCGCGGCGTCAGCAACCCCTACAGCCGCGGCCTCGCCGGCGGCCTGCGCGCGAACGGCGTGCGCACCGTGCTCGCCGGAGCTGCGGCGAGCGGCTTCGCGGGCGTGCTGCCCGTGTTCTCGCGCAGCGGCGTGGCGGGCCAGAAGGCGCGCAAGATCGGCGACGGCCTGGTCGGCGTGCCGCTGCTCGCGGCGGCGCTCGTGCGGCTGCGGCCGAACGTGCTGCACTTCCAGTGGGGCACGTTCCACAACTACGCGCTCGCGCGCGTGCTGCGGCCGCTCACCGGCGCGCCGGTCGTGCTCACGGTGCACAACCCCGAGGCGCGCGACACGGGCTACCGCTGGCAGCCCGCGATGATCGCGCACGCCGACGAGCTGATCTGCCACGGCGAGGCGCTGCGCGCCGATCTGCTGCGCATCTACCCCGAGGTCGAGGGGCGGCTCTCGGTCGTCGCCCACGGCAACTACGCGCATGCGATCGAGCGCTTCGAGCGCGGCGCGGCGCGGGCCCGCCTCGGCGTGCCGGACGAGGGCCCCGTCTACACGTTCTTCGGCCAGCTCTCCGAGCGCAAGGGCGTGGACACGCTCCTGCGCGCGTTCCGGCTGCACTGCGACGCCGGCCTCCCGGGCACGCTCGTGCTCGCCGGCACGGTCATCGGCGTCGACGTCGACCGGCTGCGCGCGCTGCTCGGCCCGCACGGCGGGCGGGCACGCTGGATCACGTCGCAGCAGGCGCTCCCGGCCGAGCAGCTCGACCTCGCGGTCTCGGCCGCGACGCAGGTCGTGCTGCCGTTCCACACCGCGACCCAGAGCGGCAGCGCCGTCTACGCGATGACGCACGGCCGCTGCGTCGTGAGCACGCTCGTCGGCGAGCTGCCGGCGCTGCTCGAGGGCCGCGGCGTGCTCGTCCCGCCGCGCGACGAGGCGGCGCTCGCCGGCGCGCTCGCGCTCGCAGCGGAGGAGCCCGAGCGGATCGAGGAGTTCGCGCTGCGCGGCCGCGAGCACGTCGAGACGGCGCTCGACTGGCGCGGCCTCGCGGGCGACACGCTGCGCGTCTACGCGCGCGCCCGCGCTGCCCGCGGCGGAGCGCTCCGGCGCCTGCGCCGCGCGCCCGCCGGCGCCCGCTGAGCACCGTCCACGCCGGCGCGCGAATCACCCCATCGACCCCACCCAGCGAGCTTCTCCACGTGCTCTAGCCGGGTTGTCGATCTTCCAATGCCATGGTAGCTTCGTGGTGCGTGACGTCGCGAGCGATCATTCTGGCAGGAGGCCTCGGCACGAGGCTGCGGCCCTACACGCACGTGCTGCCGAAGCCGCTCGTGCCGATCGGCGACCGCCCGGTTCTCGACATCATCGTCAACCAGCTGCGGCACTACGGCTTCGACCGCATCACGGTCGCGACGGGCTACATGGCCGAGCTGATCGAGGCCTTCTTCGGCGACGGGTCGAGCTACGGGATCCCGATCGACTACGTGCGCGAGCACGAGCCGCTCGGCACCGCCGGCGCGCTTGCGATGGTCGAGGAGCTCGACGAGGACTTCCTCGTCATCAACGGCGACACGCTCACGGACATGGATTACTCCGCCGTCTTGCAGCACCACAGCGAGAGCGACGCGATCGCCACCATCGCGACGCGCACGCGCGAGGTGGAGATCTCGCTCGGCGTGCTGCGCCTCGAGGACCGCTTCCAGCCCGACCGCGTCACCGACTACGTCGAGAAGCCGCGCATCGAGTACTCCGCGAGCATGGGCGCGTACTGCTTCTCGCCGCGCGTGCGCGACTTCGTGGAGCGCGGCGTCCGGCTCGACTTCCCCGACCTCATCCTGCGCCTGATCGCGCGCGGCGAGCGCGTCGAGGGCCATCGCTCCGAGGACTACTGGATGGACATCGGCAGCCACGGCGACTACGAGCGCGCGGTCGAGGACTTCGAGCGGATGCGCGCGCGCCTGCTGCCCGGCTCCACCCCGGCCGTGACCGAACAGGTGCAGCGCCCGGCCTGAAGGCCGGGGTCCGAGGACCTCGATCGTGCCGATCCTGCCTGCGCTCCGACGGCGCACGGCCGCTGCGGCCCGTGCGCCGCGCGGGGCAGCGGTCCGTCAGGCGAGCGCTGCGCGCACGGCCGCCACGACCTGCGTGCGCTGCTCGTCGCTCATGCCCGCCGAGAGCGGCAGCGCGCAGTGGCGGCCGGAGACCTCGGCGGCGATCGGGGTCGCGCTCTCGTCGAGGTAGGCGGTGAGCGCGCTCAGCGCGGGGTACCAGGTCGTCTGCACGCCGTGCACGGCGAGCGCGGAGCGCAGCGCGTCACGGCGGGCGCGATCGGGCAGCAAAATGACGAACGCGAAGTGCGACGAGCGCTCGACCGCCTCGTCGTCGAACGGCATCGCGAGGCCGGCGACGCCGGCCAGCTCGCTGCGGTACGCGCGCACGTGGCGGCGGCGGCGCTCGAGGTCGCCCTCGAGGCGCGGCAGCCGGCTGAGGCCGAGCGCCGCGCGCGGCTCGTCGAGCCGGAAGTTGTAGCCGAAGTCGACGACGTCGTAGCTCTCCGCGTGGCCGCGGTGGCGGTCCCACGTGCCCGACGTCATGGCGTGCGAGCGCAGCGAGCGGATGCGCGCCGCGAGCGCCTCGTCGGCGGTCGTCACCATGCCGCCCTCGCCGAGGCTGAGCTGCTTCTTCGAGAAGAACGAGAAGCACCCGAGGTCGCCGATCGTGCCGGTCAGCGCGCCACTCTCGCTGCGCGCGCCGATCGCCTGCGCGGCGTCCTCGATCAGCGCCAGGCCGTGCTCGTCGCAGAGCGCGCGCAGCTGCTCGATCGCAGCGGCGTAGCCGAAGAAGTGCACGGCGACGACCGCCCGCGTGCGCGGCGTCAGGCGCCGCGCGACGTCATCGACGTCGATCAGCGGGTGGGCGGCCGAGACGATGTCGCAGAGCACCGGCGTCGCGCCGACGTAGCGCACGGCCGCGGCGCCGGCGACGAACGTCAGCGACGGCACGATCACCTCGTCGCCGGGCCCGACGCCGGCAGCCAGCAGCGAGAGATGCAGCGCGGAGGTGCCGCTCGAGACGGCCACGGCGTGCGGCGTCCCGGCGTACTCGGCGAACGCTTCCTCGAAGGCGCGCACGCGCGGGCCCATGGTCAGCCAGCCGCTCTCGAGGCAGGTCATGACGGCCTGGACGTCGTCCTCGGTGAGCACCACGTCGGTCAGCGGGATCGTCCAGGTCATGGTGCGAGCTCCTCGGTGATCGCGGCGATGACGCGCTCCTGCTGCTCGCTCGTCAGGTGGGCGAAGAGGGGGATCGTGATCTCGCTGCGCGAGGCGAGCTCGGTGCGCGGCAGCGACGTGCCCGGGAAGTGCTTGCGGTAGATGCTGAACTCGTGGATCGCCGGGTAGAAGAGGCTCGTCTGCACGCCGTGGCGCTCGCGCAGGTCGATGCGCAGCTGCCCGTGGCGGCTCGGATCCTCGAGCATGATCGGCATCACGTAGCACGACGACTCGTCGACCGAGGCGTCGGTGAACGGGACGATCAGGCCGGGCACGGCCGAGAGCGCCTCGCGGTAGCGGTGCGTGAGCACGCGGCGCTTCGCGATGTCGGCCTCGAGGCCGTGCAGGCGGGAGAGCGCGAGCGCGCTGCGCGGCTCGTCGATGCGGTAGTTGAAGCCCAGCTCGCCGACGTCGTAGAGCTCGATGCTGCCGTTGTGGCGGTCCCACGTGCCGGAGGTCATGGCGTGCGAGCGGAGCCGGCGGACGCGCGCCGCGATCGCATCGTCGTCGGTCGCGAGCAGCCCGCCCTCGCCGACCGAGAGCACCTTGTTGGAGAACAGGCTGAACGCGCTCGCGAGGCCGAACGTGCCCAGCATGCGGCCGTTCAGGGTCGCGCTCGGCGCGTGCGCGGTGTCCTCGATCAGCGCGATGCCATGCGCGTCGCAGAGCTCGGCGAGCCGGTCGACGGGCGCCGCGTAGCCGGCGAAGTGCACGACGGCCACGGCCTTCGTGCGCGGCGTGATGCGGGCCTCGACGTCGTCCGGGTCGAGCGACGGGTCGTGCAGGCCGACGATGTCGGCGAAGACCGGCGTCGCGCCGCACGAGACGACCGAGCTCGCGGTCGCGGCGAACGTGTAGGAGGGGACGATGACCTCGTCTCCCGGGCCCACGCCGGCGGCCAGGTAGGCCAGGTGCAGCGCTGCGGTGCAGCTGCTGACGGCGATCGTGTGGCGGCAGCCGAGGTGCTCGGCGAACGCGTCCTCGAACGCCTGCGTGCGCGGGCCGGCGGTCAGCCAGCCGGAGCGCAGCGTCTCGGCCACGGCGGCGAGATCGTCGCTCGTCAGCTGGAGGTCGAAGAGCGGGATGTCGGGCACGCCGGTCGTGGCCGGCGGCTGGCTCGCCTGCGCCGTCACGGGATGTTGCGGTAGCGGCGGTCGAACGGATCCGCGTAGGTTCCGGCGGCGAGCGCGTCGACGAGCTCGCCGACGCCGCTGCGCACGGTCATGGTCGTCTCGAAGCCGAGCGTCTTGCGGATCTTCTCGAAGCTGACGCGGTAGTCGCGCGGGTCCTCGCTGCGGTGCACGTAGCTGACGTTGCCGCCCTGCACGCGCTCGCGGATGATCTCGACGAGGTCGAGCTTGCGGAAGTTCTCGTCCGAGTTGCCGGCGTTGAAGACCTCGCCGCGCACGGTCTCGACGGGCGCGTCGAGCACCGCGATGACGGCGCGCCCCGCGTCGCGAGCGTGGATGTACGGGCGCCAGAACAGCTCGCCGAAGACGGCCAGGTCGCGCTCGGCCCAGAGGTCGCGCGTGAACTCGTTGACCGTGAGGTCGAAGCGCATCCGCGGCGCGACGCCGTAGACGGTGGCGAAGCGCATGCAGGTCGGCGCGAGCGACGTGAACTCGCGCTCCAGCAGCCCGCGCTCGATCGCGACCTTCTGCTCGGCGTAGAGCGAGACGGGCGCGAGCTCGCCGCTCTCGTCGACGGCGACGGCGGGATCCTTCATGCGGCCGTAGTTGGAGCAGGTGGAGGCGAACACGAAGCGCTTGACGCCGGCCGCGTCGGCCTCGTCGACGAGCGAGCGGGTGCCCTCGACGTTGACGGCGTTTGCGAGCTCGGGGTCGAGCGCGCAGGCGGGGTCGCCCACGATCGCGGCCAGGTGCACGACGGCGTCGACGCCGGCGAGCGCGGTGCTGCGCACGTCGCGGTCGAGCAGGTTGCCGCGCACGACCTCGACGCCGTCGCGCTCGAGCCCGGCGGCGATCTCCTCCTGGCCGTGCAGCAGGCTGTCGAGCACGCGCACGCGGCGGCCCGACGCGAGCAGCGCGCGGCTGAGCGGCGTGCCGATGTACCCGGCTCCTCCTGTGACGAGGACGCGTTCGTCCACGGGTCGTGCCTCCAACGTCGGACTTTGCGCCCCGCGCGTGTTCGGCGGCCATCGGTGCAGGCCGCGGCCGGGGCTTCCACTCCCACTAGGGTCAGGGAACGGCCGCCGCGCGTCAACTCCCTGGACGGGTATGGCGCCCACCCGGATGGCCGGGTTAGAGTTGCTCCCGATGGTTCCCGATGCCGCCCTCCGAGTCGTGCGCACGGCGCGCAACACGGCGCAGAAGCAGGCGACTGCATCTGTGCTGCTGGCGCGCAGCCGTGCCTTCCGCAAGCAGATGCGCGTCGTCCCGCGCGACGACCTGATCCGCCTCGGCAGCGCGGGCTACGGCTTCTGGGTCGTCCCCGGGCGCCTGCTCGGCGAGCGCTCGGTGTGCTACCTCGGCGGCGTCGGCGAGGACATCACGTTCGACCTCGGCCTGATCGCGCGCTTCGGCTGCCCGGTGCACGCGTTCGACCCGGTGCCGCGCTCGCAGGCCTTCGCGCTCGCCGCGGCGGCGCACGAGCCGCGCTTCCACTTCCACCCCTACGGCCTCTGGTCGAGCGATACGACGCTCGCGTTCCACAGCCCGTCGCACGAGGGCTACATCTCGCACTCGGCGACGAACATCCATGCGACCGGCGTCGCCTTCGACGCCCAGGTGCGCTCCGTGCAATCGCTGATGGCCGAGCTCGGCCACGACCACGTCGACCTGCTCAAGGTCAGCGCCGAGGGCTCGGAGTACGAGATCCTGCGCGGCCTGCTCGCAGACGGCGTGCGCCCCGGCGTGATCGCCGTCGAGTACGCGCAGCCCGCGCCCGCCGGCCAGGGCGCCGCGAGCACGGCGAGCCTCGAGCACGCCGGCTACGACCTCGTCGATGCGAGCGTCAGCCCATGGAACTGGAAGCTGACGTTCGTGCACCGCGACGCGGCCTCCCGCCGTGCCGGCGCGTGAGGGGACGAGGGGCGACCGCATGAGCTCCGTCCCGTCCCGCGCCGAGCTGCCCTCGCTCGAGGACTACCTCCTCGTCCTGCGCCGCCGCGCGGCCGTGATCGTCGCCACCGTCGTGCTGCTCGCCGTCGTCGCCTTCGGCTACGCCGAGGCGCGCACGACCAAGTACCAGGCGAGCGCCCAGGTGCTGCTCGAGCAGAACGGCATCGGCAACCAGCTCGCCGGCCTCACGAACACGGGCAACAACGACCAGCCCGACCGCTACGCCGTCACGCAGGCCCGCCTCGCGCGCGTCCGCCAGGTCGCGGTCGCGGCGGCCGCGAAGGTGCACGGCGAGAGCGCGAGCGCCCTGCTCGACGCGACGTCCGTCTCGGCCGCGAGCGACGCCGACATCCTCACCTTCGAGGCCAGGGACTCCTCGGCCGAGCGCGCCAGGTCGCTCGCGAACGCCTACGCACGGGCGTTCACGCGCTACCGCTCGCAGCTCGACGCGCACGTCCTGAGCACGCTCACGGCGTCCGTCAACGCGCGCCTCAAGCGCCTCACGGCGCAGGGCCTGACGGGCTCGGCGCTGATGGCGACGCTCACGGATCAGCAGCAGAAGCTGCAGGCGCTGCAGACCCTGCAGACGCCGAGCGTGCAGCTCGTCGGCAGCGCCTCCCCCGGCGTCACGGTCTCGCCCCGCCCGGCGAAGTACGGGGCGATCGGCGCGGGCATCGGCATCCTCCTCGGCATCGTGCTGGCGTTCCTCTTCGACGCGCTCGACTCGCGCCTGCGCACGGCGCGCGGCATCGCCGAGGCGCTCGACGTGCCGCTGCTCGCGACGCTGCCGCGCGCGCCGCGGCGCTTCCGCGGCGATGCCGCCACGGCCGCGCTCGACCGGCCCGGCGGCCCGTTCGCGGACGCCTATCGCCGGCTGCACGTGCGCCTCGACGTGATCGCCCGCGACCAGCCGACGCGCGTGATCCTGCTGGCCGGCGCCGACAAGGGCTCGGACGCCGCCGGCGTCGTCATGAACCTCGGCGTCGCGCTCGCCCGCGCCGGCCGCCGCGTCGCGATCCTCGACCTCGACGTGCGCCGCAACTCGACCTCGCCGCTGATGGCGTTCCCGCGCGACGAGCGCCTGCAGGAGCCGCCGCTCGCCTCGTTCGCCGCGCGCGTGCCCGGGCTCGCGACGGGGGACGACAGCGAGGATCCCTGCCTGCACGTGATGGCGCTCGAGGAGGCCGGCTCGTCGAACGACTACGTCGTCGAGCACGCCGTGCCCCTGGCGCTGCAGTCGCTGCGCACGCGCTACGACTCCGTGCTCGTCGTCGCGGCCTCGATCCTGCTCTACAGCGACGCGCTCGCGATCGCCCGCGACGTGGACGGCATCGTCGTCGTCACGCGCGCCAACAGCCTGCGCCGCGAGCCGGCCGAGAGCCTCCGCAGCCTGCTCGCCGCCCACTCGACCGCCAAGCTCGGCACCGTCGTCTACGAGGGACGCGCTCCCACCGGCGGCGGACCGGCGGAGCGCCCGCCGGCGCCCGCCAAGGGCGCCTCGCGCAAGAGCCGAGCTCCCGCCTCCCAGTGAGCTTCCGCGGTTGGCGGCCCCCCGCGCTCGTGCGCGACACGGGGTGGACGCTCCTGGCGCAGGCCGGTCGCCTGCTCTCGCAGGCGCTCTACTTCGTGATCATCGCGCGCGCGCTCGGCGTGAACCAGTTCGGCGCGCTCGCGGCGACCGTCGCGCTGATCGCGATCCTCACGCCGTTCGCCGCGCTCGGCGCGGGCAACGTCCTCGTGATGGGCGTGGCGCGCGACCGCTCGTCGTTCCCGGTGCTGTTCGGCAACGCACTGCTCTCGGTGCTGCTGACGGCCTGGGTCCTCGTGCCGCTCACGCTCGTCATCGCGTGGCTCGTGCTGCCCGGCATCCCGTGGCAGGCCGTGCTCCTGCTGTCGCTCGCCGAGTACGTGCTCGGGCGCGCCGCCGACGTCGGCGCGATGGCGTTCCAGGCCGTCGACCGCCTCGACCTCACGGCGCTGCTCGGCACGATCGCGCCGGCGCTGCGCGCCGTCGCGGCCGTGCTGTTCGTGACGCTCCCCGTGCGCCACGACATCGAGGCCTGGTCCGTGCTCTACGTGCTCGCGAGCGCGCTCGGCGCGGTCGCCGCCGTGACGATCGTGCTGCGCCGGCTGGGACGCGCGCGCATGTCGCCGCGCCTCCTGCGCCGGCACGTGCGCCTCGGCGCGTACTTCGCGGTCTCGGCGAGCGCGACCACGATCTACGGCGACATCGACAAGACGATGCTCGGACGCCTCGCGACGTTCGAGGCGACCGGCATCTACGCCGCGGCCG
>DASXXY010000293.1:0-8079 GCA_036502805.1 Gaiellales bacterium
CCGGCGACGAGCCGGCGCCCGGGCCCGGCGCGCCCCCGGCCGCCGAGCCGGAGCAGGACCGCGTCGCGGAGCTCGAGCGCCAGCGCGACGAGTACCTCGACCACCTGCGCCGGCTCGCGGCCGACTTCGACAACTACAAGAAGCGCCAGGCGCGGCTCGCCGAGCAGCAGACCGCGCAGGCCGGCGCGCGCATCCTGCGCTCGCTCCTGCCGGTGCTCGACGACCTCGACCGCTCGCTCGACGCGCTCACCAAGGCGGGCGTCGACGAGACGCTGCGCGGCGGCGTCGTCCTGACCTCGCGCGCCCTGCGCGAGGTGCTCACGCGCGAGGGCCTGGCCGAGATCGCCCCCGACGGCCTCGTCTTCGACCCTCGCGAGCACGAGGCGCTGATGGCGCAGCCGACGGCCGAGGCGGCCGAGGGCACGGTGCTCGCGGTCGTCCAGCCCGGCTGGCGGCTCGGCGAGCAGATCATCCGGCCGGCGCGCGTGGTCGTGGCCGCGGCCGTGGAGGGAGGCGAGGCGTGAGCTTCCGCCCGGCCCGCCTCGACCTCGCAGCGCGCTCGCTCACGGGCGCGTTCTTCTGTGCGCTCACGCTCGCGGTGCTGTTCGCGTTCACGGGTCCGCGCGCGGTGATCGGCCTGGCCGCGGCCATGGCCGGCATCGCCGCCGGCTGCGCGCTGCTCACGCCGCGCTCGTACGTGATCGAGGACGGCGGCCTGACGGTGCGGCGGCTGCTCGGCGCAGTGCGCGTCGACGGTCCGCTGCACGTCGAGCCGATCGAGGCCACGACGCTCATGGGCGCGCGCCTGCTCGGCTCCGGCGGCCTCTTCGGCTACCAGGGCCTCTACCGGCTGGACGGCGAGCGCTTCGCCGCGGCGCTGACGGCGCGCGACCGCGCCGTGCTCGTGCGCGGCCGCGAGGGCGGCGCGCTCGTGAGCCCGGACGACCGCGAGGCGCTGCTCGCGCTGGTGAACCCCGATGAGTGATCACTACAAGACGCTCGGGGTCGCGCGCAACGCGAGCGCCGACGAGATCAAGAAGGCCTACCGCAAGCTCGTGCGCGAGACGCACCCCGACAAGCACCCGGACGACCCCGCCGCCGAGGAGCGCTTCAAGCAGATCGCGCAGGCCAACGAGATCCTCTCGGATCCCGAGAAGCGCAAGCAGTACGACATGGTCGGCGACGCCGGCATGCGCGGCCCCGGGCCGGGCAGCGGCGGCTTCGACCCGCGCGCGTTCAACCAGGACGGCATCGACATCTCCGACCTGCTCGGCGGCGTCTTCGGTCGCCGCGGCGGGCGCGGGCGCGCTGCCCAGCCCGAGCGCGGGCACGACCTCGAGGCCTCCGTGACGATCTCGTTCCGCGACAGCCTGAACGGGGCGCGCGTCTCGATCGCGGTCGAGGCGCAGGCCACCTGCAGCGACTGCCACGGCAGCGGCGCCGCCGCCGGCACGCACCCGATCGCGTGCCCCGACTGCGACGGCCGCGGCGTGCGCGCACAGGCGCAGGGCTTCTTCTCGCTCTCGCAGCCCTGCGCGCGCTGCGGCGGCACCGGGCGCATCGTCGAGCATCCCTGCCTCAACTGCGGCGGGCGCGGCACGACCCAGCGCCTGCGCCGTTACCAGGTGCCGATCCCGGCCGGGATCAAGGACGGCGCACGTATCCGCCTGCGCGAGAAGGGCGAGGCCGGCTCCTACGGCGCGCCCCCCGGCGACCTCTTCGTGCAGGTCTCCGTCGAGCCCTCGCCGGTCTTCACCCGCCGCGGCGACGACCTGCTCGTCGACGTCCCCGTGACGTTCAGCGAGGCCGCGGCCGGCGCCGAGATCGACGTCCCGGCCCCCGACGGCGAGCGCGTGCGCATGAAGCTTCGCGCCGGCACGGGCGACGGCGTCCTGCTGCGCGCCCGCGGCCGCGGCGCGCCCAAGAACGGCGACTCCGGCAAGCGCGGCGACCTGCTCGCGCGCGTCCACATCGACGTGCCGCGCAAGCTCAGCCGCGCGCAGAAGGAAGCGCTCGAGAAGTTCGCGGCGCTCGCCGGCGACGACCCGCGTGCCGAGCTGTTCGAGCGCGCGGCGGAGGCCTGATGGGCAGCGACGAAACCCCCAAGTACGCGATCTCGGTGGCGGCGGAGTTCGTCGGCATGCACCCGCAGACGCTGCGCCTCTACGAGACCCGGCGGCTCGTCGTGCCGCGCCGCTCGGCCGGCGGGCGCCGGCTCTACTCCGACGCCGACCTGGCCCGGCTCGAGAGCGTCAAGGCGCTCACGACGGCGCTCGGACTCAACCACTCGGGCGTCGAGCACGTGCTGCTGCTCGAGCAGACGCTGACGCGCCTGCAGCAGCGCGTGTCCGAGCTCGAGGGCGAGCTCGCCACGCTCCGCCGGGCCCACTCCCGCGCGGTCGCCGATCGCGACCGCGCCGTGCGCCACGAGGTCGTGCTCTGGCAGCCGCCCTCGCAGGCGCTCGCACCACGACGCTGACTCCACCATTCCCGAAGGACTCCTGACATGGCAACGAACGATCAGTTCACGATCCGGGCACGGGAGGCGCTCGCGGCTGCGGCCGAGCTCGCCCGTGTCAACGGCAATCCCGAGATCACGCCCGACCACCTGCTGCTCGCGCTGACCGCCGAGGCGGACGCCACGGCGTCCGTGCTGCTGCGCGGCGCCGGCGCCGATCGCGAGGCCGTGCGCGCGCACGCCGAGGACGCGCTCGCCAAGCTCCCGAGCGCGAGCGGCGCGACGACCTCGCAGCAGCCCTCGCTGGCGTTCCGCGAGACGCTCGACCGCGCCCGCGCGGAGGCGCGCGAGCTCGGCGACCGGTTCGTCGCCGTCGAGCACCTGCTGCTCGCGCTCGCCGACCGCCTCGGCCGCGGCGGCGCCGCGCGTCCCGCGCTGCTCGAGGCGGCGCAGAAGCTGCGCGGCGCGCAGCACGCCGACGACGAGAACGCCGAGGAGCGCTACGACTCGCTGGCGCGCTTCGGACGCGACCTCACGGCGATCGCCGAGAGCGGCAAGCTCGACCCGGTGATCGGGCGCGACGACGAGGTGCGCCGCGCGATGCAGGTGCTCTCGCGCCGCACCAAGAACAACCCGGTGCTGATCGGCGAGCCCGGCGTCGGCAAGACGGCGATCGTCGAGGGCCTCGCCCAGCGCATCGTCGCGGGCGACGTCCCCGAGAGCCTCAAGGGCCGGCGCATCTGGGCGCTCGACCTGGGCGCGCTGCTGGCCGGCTCGAAGTACCGCGGCGAGTTCGAGGAGCGGCTGAAGGCCGTGCTCGGCGAGATCACCGCGGCCGACGGCCGCATCATCCTCTTCATCGACGAGCTGCACACGATCGTCGGCGCCGGCGCGGCCGAGGGCGCCGTCGACGCGGCGAACCTGCTCAAGCCGATGCTCGCGCGCGGTGAGCTGCGCGCGATCGGCGCGACGACGCTCGACGAGTACCGCAAGCACATCGAGAAGGACGCCGCGCTCGAGCGGCGCTTCGCGCCCGTGCTCGTCGGCGAGCCCTCCGTGCCCGACACGATCGCGATCCTGCGCGGCCTGCGCGAGCGCTACGAGGTGCATCACGGCGTGCGCATCCAGGACGCCGCGCTGATCGCCGCCGCGCAGCTCTCCGAGCGCTACGTCGCCGACCGCTTCCTGCCCGACAAGGCGATCGACCTCGTCGACGAGGCGGCCAGCCGCCTGCGCATCGAGATCGACTCGGTGCCCCACGAGCTCGACGTGCTCAAGCGCCGTGCCCAGCAGCTCGAGATCGAGGATGCCGCGCTCGCGCGCGAGACCGACGCGCCGTCGGAGGAGCGCCGCGAGGTGCTCGCCTCGGAGCTCGAGGGCGTGCGCGCCGAGCTGGCCGCGCTGACCGAGCGCTGGCAGGCCGAGAAGGTGCGCATCGCCGCGATCCAGCACGCCAAGGCGCAGATCGAGGAGGCCCGCGAGGAGGCCGAGCGCGCCGAGCGCGACGGCGATCTCCAGCGCGCCGCCGAGCTTCGCTACGGCCGCCTGCCCGAGCTCGCCCGCGAGCTCGAGGACGAGCAGGTCGCGCTCGAGGGCCTCGGCGCCGAGCGGCTGCTGAACGAGGAGGTCGGCCCCGACGACATCGCCGAGGTCGTCGCGGCCTGGACGGGCATCCCCGTCTCGCGCCTGCTCGAGGGCGAGATGCAGAAGCTCGTCGCGCTCGAGGCTCGCCTGCACGAGCGCGTCGTCGGCCAGGACGAGGCGGTCGAGGCCGTCGCGAACGCCATCCGGCGCTCGCGCTCGGGCCTCGGCGATCCCGACCGCCCGATCGGCTCGTTCCTCTTCCTCGGGCCGACCGGCGTCGGCAAGACGGAGCTCGCGCGCACGCTCGCGACGCTGCTCTTCGACGACGAGCGAGCCGTGCTGCGGATCGACATGTCGGAGTACATGGAGCGCCACTCCGTGTCGCGCCTGATCGGTGCGCCGCCCGGCTACGTGGGCTACGAGGAGGGCGGCCAGCTGACCGAGGCCGTGCGCCGCAAGCCGTACTCGGTCGTGCTGCTCGACGAGATCGAGAAGGCGCACTCCGACGTCTTCAACGTGCTCCTGCAGGTGCTCGACGACGGGCGGCTGACGGACGGCCAGGGCCGCACGGTCGACTTCCGCAACGCGATCCTGATCATGACGTCGAACGTCGGCTCCGAGGTGATCTTCTCGGAGCCCGATCCGGAGCGCATGCGGCAGCGCGTCGAGGACGTCCTGCGCGGCACGTTCCGCCCGGAGTTCCTGAACCGCATCGACGAGACGGTGATCTTCCACCGCCTCGGCGCGGCCGAGCTCGCGGCCGTCGTCGAGCTGCAGCTCGAGCGCCTGCGCGCGCGCCTCGCGAGCCGGGGTCTCGGGCTCGTCGTGAGCGACGCGGCGAGCGAGCTGATCGCCGAGGAGGGCAACGACCCGGCCTTCGGGGCGCGCCCGCTCAAGCGCGCGATCCAGCGGCTGATCGAGAATCCGCTCGCGAAGCTCCTGCTCGAGCATCCGCCCGCGGGCGACGCCGTCGTCACGGTCGACGACGTCGGCGGCGCCGTCTCGCTGCGCGTCGAGCCCGTCGTGCCCGTCGCCGCCTGAGCGACTGACAATCTCACGTCCGCGTAAATGTAAAAACTCTTGGGGAAAGGGTGCCGAAAGGTGCCCTTTCCCCCCAGTGAGTGATACAGGCGGCCCTGAAGGGGGCGATGGCAGAGACATGACTCGCCTCCTCGCACGCCTCGTCGCGCTCACGCTCGCGGCAGGCCTCCTCGTCGCGCCCACGATCGCCCAGGCCAAGCCCGCCGCGCCGAAGGCGACAGCGCCCAAGGTCGGCACCACGGTCTCGACGATGCCGGCATTGACGTGGAACAAGGCGAATGGAGCCGTCTCCTACCAGGTGCAGATCGCGACGACCGCGGGCTTCAACCCGGCGCTCGTCGACATCACCACGCAGAACCTGCGCTTCATCAACGGCGCGATGCTGCCGAACGGCGCCTACTTCTGGCGCCTCCGCTCGATCGACAAGGCGGGCGGGTTCTCGAAGTGGACGGGCGTGCGCAAGTTCACGAAGAAGTGGAGCGCGACGGCGACGATCCTGGCGCCCGCGAACCTCAGCGCGGTCGCCTATCCGACGCCCACGATCCTGAGCTGGACGCCCGTGCCGGGCGCCTCCTCGTACAAGGTGTCGGTGGCCACCGGCGCCTCGGGCGGCGGCGTCGACGCGCCGCGCGGCATCATCTCGACCGGAGCGCTCGCGTGGGCCAACAACGGCGCGCCGATCCAGACGTCGAACACGAACCTCGCGGTCTCGACGGCGCTGCACCCGGGCACCTACTACTGGCAGGTCATCCCGGTCGACGCGGAGGGCCACGACGGCACCGCCTCGACGATCTTCTCGTTCAACTGGGTCTGGTCGGGCGTGACGACGCCGACCGTCTCCGACATGGTCGACGGCGTCGAGATCTACGACCCGCTCTTCCAGTGGCCGGCGATCGCGGGCGCCGCGAGCTACCAGATCGAGATCAACCCGACGTCCGGCTTCGCGCCCGGCTCGCTCGTGTTCTCGGGCTCGACGACGGCGACCCAGTACGCGCCCCTGAAGACGCTGCCGAACAACACCTACTACTGGCGCGTGCGCGGCGTCGATCCGCAGGGCCAGGCCGGCCCGTGGAACAACGGCCCGACGTTCACGAAGACCTATGACGAGACGCCGGTGCCGGGCCCGCCGAACCTGCACGTCTACAACACGAAGCTCGAGCTGCGCGACAACACGAACGTCAACGAGCCCGTCGTCCAGTGGAGCACGGTGCCGGGCGCGCGCACCTACGAGGTGCAGATCAACTGCCAGGGCGCCTCGAAGACGTACTTCACCGTCAACAACGCGTGGACGCCGCTCTCGGGCTACAGCGGCGGCGTGCCGACGATCTTCAGCCAGCCGGGCCCGGGCATCTCGCAGGACGGCCCGCCGCTCAGCACCGGCCCCTGCTTCGCCGCGGTGCGCGCCTACGCCGACAACGCGATCGACGGCACCGCGATCGCGGGCCACTTCGCGTTCGTCGACTTCACCTACGGCGGCGAGACGTTCAGCAACCCGCCGACGAGCGACGCCGGCGCGTCCGGTGCAGGACGCCTCACCTCGGCCGACCTGATCGAGCCGGCCAACGGCCAGATCGTCGGTAAGACGCCGCTGCTCTGCTGGAAGCCGTCGGACATGGATCCGGGCGCCGGCATCACGCCGAGCGACCACTACTTCGTCTACATCGCCCGCGACCCGAACTTCACGACGGGCGTCGAGGCGGCCTTCACGAGCGAGCCGTGCTGGGCGCCGTCGCGGCCGATGGTCGACGAGGGCACGCTGCTCTACTGGCAGGTCGTCCCGACGACCGGCACCGGACCGACAGCGAACTGGTCCGGCACCGCGGGCGTGGCCGGCGGCTTCAGCGACATCCTGCCGAGCTTCCAGCATGCGTCAGTCCCGCCGACGCCGATCGCTCCGGTCGGCGGCGCCGCCGCCTCCGGGTCGGTCGTCTTCCGCTGGGCGCCGGTGCCCGAGCAGGTCAAGAACTACACCATCGAGATCGCGCAGGACGCCTCGTTCTCGACCGTCCTCGAGAGCAACAACACCGATGCGACCTCCTACTCGGCGACGCAGACCTTCCCGGTCGGCGCGACCGTCTATTGGCGCGTGCGCGCCAACAACGACGACGGCAAGGGCCTCGCCTGGTCGGCCACGTCGACGTTCGTGCAGACGCTGCCGGCTCCCGCGATCACGACCGCCCTCGCATTCGCGGGTGCCACGTTCCCGGCGCTCAGCTGGACGCCGGTCGACGGCGCCACGAGCTACGAGACGCAGGACGTGTTCCCCGACGGCAGCGTGCACGTGACGTCGGGCATCCCGAGCACGGCCGTCAGCTACACGAAGATGACCGGCATCGGGCACGGCACCGTGCAGGTGCGCGCGGTCTTCAACAACGGCTTCCGCAGCGCCTACACGGCGACCCGCGACGTCGACCACACGATCCCCGAGCCGGGCGGCACGAAGACCCAGCTCGTCAACAAGCCGGGCAAGCTCGCGCTCACGTTCGCGTGGAACAGCAAGACCAACGTCAAGCAGTACAAGGTGCAGGTCGGGCGCACGCCGGGCTTCGCCACGAACTTCCTCGACGAGAACACCGACCAGTCGAGCTACACGCCGCTGCTCACCCAGCCCGACTTCGCCGACGGCGGCACCATGTACTGGCGCGTCGCCGTGCTCGACCCGGACGGCAACCTGGGCGCGTTCTCGAAGGCCAAGAAGTTCACGATCCTGGCGCGCCTCTCGGTCGCGCTCTCCGGCCAGCCGCCGAAGGGCCAGCCGGGCGTCGTCACGGTCGTCGTGACGAACGCCAAGGGCAAGCCGGTCGCGGGCGCGGCCGTCAAGCTCCGCGGCGCCGGCGTCAAGACCGGCACGCACAAGACGAGCAAGAAGGGCGTCGTCACCTTCTCGGTCAAGCCCACGAAGGCCGGCAACCTCACCGCCACGGTGACCAAGAAGCTCTTCAAGCAAGGCTCCACGGTCGTCCCGATCGCGTAGGCCCCGCCGGGGTGCCGGGTCA
>DASXXY010000294.1:0-4832 GCA_036502805.1 Gaiellales bacterium
AGGGCGCGTCCCGGGCGTCGTCGCCCGCACACGTGATTGCCTTCGTGCACGTCCCGTCGGCGTTGCTCTCGAAGAGCTGGGTCGCGAACGCCTGCCCGCGACGCACGTAGGCGATGCGCGTGCCGCCAGGCGACCAGCGCGGATCCGACTCGTCGAGCCGCGGCGTTCTGGTGCTGCGGTGCTGATGCGTGCCGTCCGCGTGCATCACGTAGATTGGCCGACCGTGGCAGTCGCCGACAGAACTCGACGACGCCCTCGCCCGGCGGTCGGCGAGCGCCGCTGAGCGGCGCCTACCCCGAGGCGCGCATGCGGTTGTTGCGTGCGTTGTGCTCGACCTCCGCGAGTCCAAGCACCTCGAGCACCGGCGGGACGTAGACGCCGAAGCGCCCGCGCAGGCCCTTCTTGAGGCCGTACCAGCCGCCGACCGGATTGCCCTCCGAGCGCCCCCAGGCCTCGACCGTGCCCTCGGCTGCCGGCTTCTGTTCGTCGGCCGCGCCGAGCGGCACCCAGTCACCGGCGTGCGCGAGCATTGCGCGGAGATCCTCGATGCAGCGCAGCTGGTAGCGCAGCTCGGTCTTGCCGACGCGCACGACGAGCGCGGGCGGATCGAGCGCCTCGTCGCGGAAGGCCGTGAACTCGGAGGACTGGGGCGGGGTCGTGAGGACCCACGGATCGTCGCGCGTGCCGCTGCCGGAGGTCGTCATGTCCGCTCCTGGTGGTCGATTCGAAATAGTAACAACACCGTTACCATAGCAATCAGGCGGCGGCGTGCTCGAGCGCCGCGAGGACGAGCGCCCAGGAGCGCTCGAAGCGATGTGCGCCGGCCGCCCACAGGTCGGCGCTCGCGGCCTTCGGCCGATGCTGCACGACGACGCGCGTCCCCTCGCCCTCCGCGCTGAAGCGCACGACGACCTCGGTCGGATGCTCGGCGCCGGTGCCGGGGTAGAAGTCGAGGGCGAGCCGCACCGGCGGCTCCCAGGCGGTCACGCAGCCGAGCTCGACCTCGCGGCCGTCGCTCGCCCGCTCCCAGAAGCGCCCGCTCGCGAGCAGCGTGATCTGGCTGCGGGCATCGCCCGTGTGGCGCAGCGGCTCGGGCCACCAGTCCGACGCCCGCTCGGTGAAGAGCGCGAACGCCCGCTCGCGAGCGCACGCCAGGACGACCGACTGCTCGATCACTCGCGCGCCAGCTCCTCGAGTCGCGAGAGCGCGGTCTCCCAGAACTCGTCGAGGAACTCGCGCACCGACGCGAAGCCCTGCATGCGCACGGCGTAGACGCTGCTCGCGCCGTGCGCCCGGTGCTCGACGAGACCCGCGTCCTCGAGCACGCGCAGGTGGCGCGAGATCGCGGGGCGGCTGACCGGGAAGCGCGTCGCGAGCTCGCCGACGGCGAGCGGGGAGGTGCGCAGCATGCGCAGGATGTCGCGGCGGACGGGATTGCCGAGGGCGTCGAGGGCATGCATGCGCGTAGCGCTCAGGTTACCATTGCGCATCGCGAGCGAACCCGGCCGGTACGCTGGCCGCATGCAGCAACGGCAGATCCCACGGCTCGGACGGGCCGTCTCGTGCGTCGGCTTCGGCGCCTGGCAGCTCGGCGCCGACTGGGGCGACGTCCCGGAGGGCGATGCCATCGCGGCGCTGGAGACGGCGCTCGCGGCCGGCGTGACGTTCATCGACACGGCCGACGCCTACGGCGACGGGCGCAGCGAGCGCCTGATCGGGCGCGTGCTCGCGGCCGGGACGGGCGAGCGGCCCTTCGTGGCGACGAAGATGGGGCGCCGCGTGGCGCAGGAGCATGCCGAGTACACGCCCGCGCGCTTCCGCGAGTGGACCGATCGCTCGTGCGAGAACCTCGGCGTCGAGCGGCTCGACCTCGTGCAGCTGCACTGCCCGCCGACCGCGGTGATCGAGGACGATGGGCTCTTCGCGGCGCTCGACGAGCTCGTCGGCGAGGGGCGGATCGGCGCCTACGGCGTCTCCGTCGAGACGTGCGACCAGGCGCTCGCGGCGATCGCCCGGCCCGGCGTCGCGACGATCCAGATCATCCTCAACGCGTTCCGCCTCAAGCCGCTCGAGCAGGTGCTGCCGGCGGCCGCCGCTGCGGGCGTCGGCATCATCGCCCGCGTCCCGCTCGCGAGCGGCCTGCTGTCGGGCCGCTACGGTAGCGACACGACGTTCACCGCCGACGACCACCGCAGCTACAACCGCCACGGCGAGGCCTTCGATGTCGGCGAGACGTTCTCGGGCGTCGACTTCGAGACCGGCCTCGAGGCCGTTCGCCGACTTGCGCCGCTCGTCCCGCCGGGCGCGACGATGGCCCAGTGGGCGCTGCGCTTCGTGCTCGATCAGCCTGGCCTCTCGGTCGTGATCCCGGGTGCGCGCAACCCCGAGCAGGCGCGCGCGAACGCCGCCGCCGCCGAGCTGCCGCCGTTGTCGGCCGGCGATCTCGCGGCCGTGCGGGAGGTCTACGACGAGCTCATCCGCCCGTCCGTGCACGACCGCTGGTAGGCCGGCGCAGCTTCAGCACCGCCGCGTCGCCGGCGCGCTCCTCGAGCCGCCAGCGGTTGGGCTGGATCTCGGTGCCCGCGCGCGTGCGATGAGCGCTCACGAACAGCTCGAGCGGCTCGAGCGCGACGATCTCGGCGACCGCGACCTGCCCGTCGGAGAGCTCGATCAGGACGTCGTCGCGAAGCGCGAGGGCGACGCGTGCCCCGGGTGCCTCGACGAACCGCAGCTCGGCCCCGGGGTAGAGATGGGTGTGTCCCGCCGTCAGTCGCCACGTCGCCATCGCCCCGGTACTGTCGCGCACCGGGGCCGGACGCGCGAACCTGCCGGGACGCCGCGCGCTGCTCGGAAGGCTCGGCGCGGGAAGCCACGCGAGTGCACGGGAACGTCGCCGCGCAGGCGGCGGACGCCGCGCGCCTGGCAGGCCCGCCGGCACGCTGCCATTAGGATCGGCGCTTCGTTCCCGACGCCGGCGATGGGGGAGAGCACGATGACACCGAGCGAGGCACTGCAGGCCATCTGCGAGGCGTGGAACCGCCTCGACAACGACGCCCTGGCCGACCTGTTCGACGTCGCCGGGACGTTCGAGGATCCGCTGCACGAGCGCGTGCTGACCGGCCGCGAGGACATCCGCACCGTCAACGCGCCGGCGATGGGCGCGCTCTCGGAGTGCGAGGTGACGCTCAGCGCCGTGCTCGAGAGCGGCCACACGGGCCTCGGGGAGGGCATGTTCCGCTCCGCGCTCTCCGACGGCGGTGGGCGCCTGGACTTCCCGTTCGCGATCGCGGTCGAGCTGCGCGACGGGCTGATCACGCGCTGCACGGAGTACTTCGACACGGCCGGGCTCGGATGAGCGACGCCCCCGTGCGCGAGCGCGCGCCGCTCTCCTACGCCATCCGCCGCTCGCCCTACTTCGAGCGCACGATCGCGGCGGGTGCGATCGACTTCATGGTCTACAACCACACGTACATGCCGATCGACTTCGGCCGCGATCCGCTCGCCGAGTACGAGGCGATGACGACCGGCGTGACGCTCTGGGACGTCGGTGCCGAGCGCCAGGCGCAGCTGCGCGGGCCCGCTGCACTGAGCTTCGCCGATTACCTCAGCCCGCGCGACCTGCTCGATCTCGCGGTCGGGCGCTGCCGCTTCACGCCGGTCTGCGATCCGCGCGGCCAGGTGATGGCCGACTGCATCGTGCTGCGGCCGTTCGAGGACACCGTCTGGTACTCGCACTCGGACGCCGACATCTCGCTCTGGGCCTATGGCCTCGCGCTCGCGCGAGGCGCGGACGTCGAGGTGCAGGAGGCCGATGTCGCGCCCGTGCAGCTGCAGGGCCCGCTCGCGCGCGCCGTGCTCGAGCCCCTCTACGCCGGCGATCTCGGCTCGCTGAAGCGCTTCGACTGCGCTGCCGTGGACGTCGCCGGCGTGCCCTGCGTCGTCTCGAACACGGGCTGGAGCAAGGAGGCCGGGTACGAGCTCTACCCGCTCGGCTCCGAGCGCTGCCTCGAGCTCTGGGATGCGCTCGTCGCGAGCGGCGAGCCGCACGGCCTGCTGATCACCGGGCCGAACATCACGCGCGCCGTCGAGCAGGGGATCACCGACACGCAGTACCACGTCAACTCCGGCATGACGGCGCTGGAGGCCGGCCTCGGGTCGATGCTGGAGCTCGACGGCGCCCCCTTCATGGGCCGGGAGGCGTTGCTCGCCGAGCGCGCGCGCGGCTCGAGCCGGCGCACGATCGGCCTCGTCGCCGACGGCGAGCCGTTCCCCTGGCTGGAGGAGTTCTGGCCCGTCCTGGCGGCCGACGCGAGCCCTGTCGGCGTTGCGCGCTGGGCCGTCTTCTCGTACGCGCTCGAGCGCAACATCGCGATCGCGCTCGTCGACGCGGCCGTCGGCGACGACGACGAGCTGATCGTGCGCGCGCCCGACGGCGACCGCGCGGCGCGCGTGCACGCCATCCCGTTCGTGTGAGCGGGCGCCTCAGCCGATCGGCTGCGTCACGCCGCTGAACGGACGCATCCCGTTCCCGGTCTGGAAGCGGCTGCCGAGCGTCCGCCCGGTTGCGAGCGAGTACGCCGTCACGATCGTGTGCCGCTTGACGGGCTTCGGCACGAACAGCGTGGCGCCGACCGCGTACGGATAGACGGAGCTCGTGCCTGCGGCGTGCCAGCTGGGCGTGCCGTCGGGCGCGAATCCGGTGAGACCGAGGCCCCGTCCACCGACCACGAGGACGGTCGTGGTCGGGACGATCCACGCGCCGTCCTTCGACCAGATCGACGCGGCTCCCGTGTCAGGGTCGATTGCCGTGACGCCGGCCGGCTGCCAGGCGG
>DASXXY010000295.1:0-5665 GCA_036502805.1 Gaiellales bacterium
GGCGGGGCGCGGGCCGGAGGTAGCGCGCGTCATGACGGAGCGGAGGGCGTGTACCCCGGAATCGCGATCCGGACGCATCGCGTCTCAGAGAACTCTCAGCGAGCTGCCGCATGCTCCTGGCGCAGGCGCCGGACGCGCGCGATCGAGCTAAGGCAGACTCCGACTGGTGCGTCAGATCTCGCGTGTCCTGATCGTCGACGACGACGCCGGCGTGCGCCGCATGCTGGCGCGCACGCTCGAGGCCGAGGGCTACGCGGTCGCGGTCGCCGCCGACGGTGGCGGCGCGCTCGTCGAGATCGAGCGCTCGGCGCCCGACCTGATCCTGCTCGACGTGACGATGCCGGGCCTCGACGGCCTCGGCGTGACGAGGCGCCTGCGCAGCAAGGGCGACGCGATCCCCGTGCTCATGCTGACCGCGCGCGACGGCGTCGCCGATCGCGTCGCCGGGCTCGACGCCGGTGCCGACGACTACCTCGTCAAGCCGTTCGCGACGGATGAGCTGCTGGCCCGCGTGCGCGCGCTCCTGCGCCGCGGCCGCGCGCCCGGCGATCTGCTGAGCGCCGGCGAGGTGACGCTCGACCTCGTCGAGCGCGCCGGCTCGCGCGGCGGCCGCGACCTCGATCTCACGCCCAGGGAGGCCGACCTGCTGGAGCTGCTGCTGCGCAACGCCCGCGCCGTCGTCTCGCGCGAGCAGGCGCTCGCGCACGTCTGGGGCGAGGGCGGCGTGACGGCGAATGCGGTCGACCGCTACGTCGCCTATCTGCGCCGCAAGCTCGGCGACCCGCCCGTCATCCGCACCGTGCGCGGAGTCGGCTTCGTGCTCGAGCCGTGAAGCCGCGCAGCCTGCGCCTCCGCGTCGCGCTCGCCGCCGGCGCCGCGATCGCGCTCGCGACGGTCGTGCTCGGCGTGACGGTGATCGCGCTGTCCGAGCGCGAGGAGGCGTCGTCGCGCGACGCCGCGCTGCGCGCCGGCGCCACGCAGGTCGCGCAGCTCAGCGCCTCCGCGCCTGCGCTGCTGACCGCTCCGGGCGCGCTCGAAGGGCGCGTCGGCAGCCGCCGCCTGCTCGTCGAGGTCGTCGACAGCCGCGGCCGCATCGTCGCGCGCTCGGCGTCGCTCGGCGGCGGCGTGCTCGGCGCGCCGGCGCAGACCGCGCGCGTGATCGCGAGCGGCCGCGCGCGCTTCTCGGATGCGTCGCTCGGCGGCGAGTCGCTGCGCGTCTACGCCGCGCCGCTCGCAGACCTCGGCTCGGGTCCGGCGGCGGGCGGCGCCGTGCTCGTCGCCACGGCGACGCAGGTGGACGAGGACGCGGCGCACCGGATCCGCGTGCTCGTCGTGCTGGCCGCGCTCGCCGCCGCCGTGCTCGCGATCGCCATCGCGCTGCTCCTGACGCGCCGCGCGCTCCGTCCACTCACCGACCTCTCCGCGGCGGCGCGCGCGATCGGGGAGACCGGGGATGCGACCGACCGCCTGCCGCCGAGCGGGTCCGGCGACGAGGTCGGCGCCCTCTCGGAGACGCTCAACGCGATGCTCGCCTCGCTCGAGCGGGCGCGCGAGGCGGAGCGCCGCTTCGTCGCCGATGCCTCGCACGAGCTGCGCACGCCGCTGACCGCGCTGCGCGGCAACGCCGCGTACATCGCGGCGCACGGCGCGAACGCCGAGGTGCTCGCCGATCTCGAGAACGACGCGGCGCGGCTCGCGCGGCTGCTGGACGACCTGCTCGTGCTCGCACGCGAGGACGCGGCGGGGCCGCTCTCGCTCGAGCTCGTGCGGCTCGACACGCTCGCGCTCGCCCTCGCGGGCACGCGTGTGACGGTCGTCGCGGCCGAGCCCGTGGCGATCCGCGGCGATGCCGGCGCGCTCGAGCGCGCCGTCGGCAACCTGATCGAGAACGGCCTGCTCTACGGGCCGCCCGGCGGCGAGGTCACCGTCGAGGTGCGCGCGGCCGCGGGACGCGCGCTCGTCAGCGTCAGCGACCGCGGCCATGGCCTGCGCCCCGATCAGGCCGCCCATGCCTTCGAGCGCTTCTGGCGGGCACCCGCGGTGGACGCGCCGCCGGGTTCGGGCCTCGGGCTCGCGATCGTGCGCGCGACGGCGGAGCGCCACGGCGGCGGCGTCTCGTTGCGCGGCTCGACGTTCACGCTCGAGCTCCCGCTCGCCTGAGCTCTCAGAGAGCTCTCATGCAGCGTCGTTAGACATCGTCGCACGAGCTTTGAAAGGAGCCTCCTCGGTGAACTTCCTCCGCACGATCTCGACCCGCCGGCTGATCGCCGGATCGGTCCTCTCCGTCGCACTCGTGGCCGGCGGCGTCGCCGCCGCGATGGCGGCCGGCGGCGGTGGCACGCCGCCGCCGGCGAAGCCGCTCGCCGCAGCCATCCACGACTCGCTCGCGGCGCCCAAGCCGACGGCGATCACGGCGCGCGTGCACTTCACGAACAACCTCATCTCGACCGGCGCGGTGTCCCTCGGTTCGCCGCTCCTGACCGGCGCCGACGGCCGTCTCTGGCTCTCGGGCGGCCGCCTGCGCCTCGAGCTGCAGTCCGATGCCGGCGATGCGCAGATCAGCGTCGCCGACGGCAGGATCTCGGTCTACGACGCGTCGAGCAACACGCTCTACAAGGCCGCGGTTCCCGCCGGCAAGCCGCAGGGGACGGACACGGGTCACGGCGTGCCGAGCACGACGGAGATCTCCTCGGCGCTGTCGCAGCTCGCGCAGCAGCTGACGCTCTCGGGCGCCGAGCCGGGGACGAAAGCGGGCCAGCCCGCCTACACGCTCTCGGTCACGCCGAAGCACGACGCGGGCCTGCTCGGACAGGCCGAGATCGCGTGGGACGCCGACAACGGCGTGCCGCTCCACCTCTCGCTCGCGGCGGCCGGCAGCGGCTCGCCCGTGCTCGCCCTCGACGTCACCGACATCAGCTTCGGCAGCGTCGACGCGAGCGCGCTCTCGATCGCGCCACCGGCGACGGCGAAGGTCGTCGACCTCGGCTCGCTCGGCGCCTCGGGCCGCTCGGGTCCCGGCTCCGCCACGGAGACGACCGGCGTCCCGGCGGTGAGCGCCGCGGTGCCGTTCACGCTCGCGGCCCCCGACACGCTCGTCGGGCTCCCGCGCACGGGCGTCCGGCTGATCCACGCCGACTCGCACCCCGCGGCGCTCGTGACCTACGGCAAGAGCCTCGGCGCGATCGCCGTGCTCGAGACCGCTGCGCCGGCTGCGGGACACGACTCGGGCCCGCTCGGCGCGCTCCCGGCGGTCTCGATCGACGGGGCGACCGGGCACGAGCTGCCGACGGCGCTCGGCACGCTCGTGACGGTCGTGCGGGGCGGCGTGAGCTACACGCTGCTCGGCTCGCTGCCGCCGAACGCGGCCGAGGCGGCCCTGCGCGCGGTGCTCGCGTGACCGCCGTGATCGAGGCCCGCGGCCTCGTCAAGACCTACGGCGAGATCACGGCCGTCGACAACGTCGACCTCACGGTCGAGCCGGGCGACGTCTACGGGTACCTGGGGCCGAACGGCGCCGGCAAGACCACCTCGCTGCGCATGCTGCTCGGGCTGATCCGCCCGAGCAGCGGCAGTGCGCGGCTGTTCGGCCGCGACCCGATGATCGACGGCGTGCGCGCGCTCGAGGGCGTCGCGGGCTTCGTCGAGGCGCCGCGCTTCTACCCCTACCTCTCGGGCCGCAAGAACCTCGAGCTCGTCGCGGCCCTCGACGGCGGCGATGCGCGCGCGCAGATCGACTCCGCGCTCGACACCGTCGACCTCACGGACCGGGCCAAGGACCGCGTCGGCGGCTACTCGCACGGCATGCGCCAGCGCCTCGGCATCGCGGGTGCGCTGATCCGCCGGCCGCGCCTGCTGCTGCTCGACGAGCCGGCGACCGGGCTCGACCCGGCCGGCATGCGCGACATGCGCGCGCTGATCCGCGACCTCGCCGACAGCGGCATGACCGTGCTGCTCTCGAGCCACCTCATGAACGAGGTCGAGGAGCTCTGCAACCGCGTCGCGATCATCCGCTCGGGACGCATCGTCTACGAGGGGCGGCTCGACGAGCTGCGCGCGTCGGCGGCGGGCAGCTACACGCTGCGCACGTCCGACGACGCCACGGCGGCCGAGATCTGCAGGCTGCAGCCGGAGCTGCGCGAGGTCGTCGTCGCCCCGGACGGCATCCGCGTGCGCGGCGACGAGGGCGCGATCGAGCGGCTCAGCATCGAGCTCGCACGCTCCGAGATCGCGCTGCGCGCGCTCATCCCGGACGCGGCGTCGCTCGAGGAGCGCTTCTTCGCGCTCACCGAGGATCCGCTCGAAGCGCCGCCGGCCGCGCCCGCCCCCGAGCTCGAGCCGGTGGCGTGATGGTGCACACGCTGTCGGTCTACCGCTGGGAGCTGCGCAAGCTGGTCGCCCAGAAGCGCACCTACCTGGGACTCGCCGCGGCGACGATCGCGCCGACGATCTTCGTCGTCGCGCTCGCGCTCCAGAGCGGCGCCCCGAGCGACGTGCCGTTCGGCCAGTACGTGCGCGACACGGGCCTCGCCGCGCCGCTCGTCCTGCTCACGTTCGGCTCGATCTGGCTGTTCCCGCTGATCGCGTCGCTCGTCGCCGGCGACATCGTCGCGGCCGAGGACGGCAACGGCACGCTCAAGACGATCCTCACGCGCAGCGTCACGCGCGGCCAGCTCTTCGCCGCCAAGGTCGGAGCGGCGATCACCTACGCGCTGCTCGCGCTCGTCGCGATGGCGGCCGTCTCGATCACGGAGGCGACGATCGCCTGGGGCTTCAATCCCATCACGAGCCTCTCGGGAACGACGGTCTCGGCCTGGCGCGGGCTCGTGCTCGTGATCGCGAGCCTGGCCGTCTACGCGCTGCCGCTGCTCGCGATCACGACGATCGGCGTGCTGCTCTCGACCGTCACGCGCAACTCGGCGGGCGCCGTCGTCGGTGCGCTCATGACCGCCCTCCTGATGCAGCTGATCGGCATCCTGCCCGGCGTCGGCTCGATCAAGCCCTACCTGCTGACGACGCAGTTCGACGCCTGGCACGGCTTCCTGCGCACCCCGATCGATTGGGCGCCGATCACGCGCGGCGGCTGGGTCTCCGCGATCTACGCCGCGGTCGCGCTCGCGAGCGCCTACCTCGTGTTCCTGCGCCGAGACGTCGCCGGCGGCTGACCCCGCACCCGCGGCCGGCCCCACGAGGGAGCCGGCCGCGGGCAGCTGCGTCGTGCAGGCTCGTCAGCGCAGCGGCAGCGCGTGCGTGTGCTCGGCCTGCACGGCCTGCAGCGCCTTCGGGTCGAGCCCCAGCAGCTGCAGGATGGTCGGCGCGATCTGCGTCGTCTCGACCGCTGCGGCGACGCTGTGGCGCCAGTGGCCGTGTGCCAGCGGCGCGCCGCTCACGAGCAGCGCGACGCCGCGGTCCTGCGGGTTGTCGCCGCCGTGCTCGGCGATCTTGCCCTGCTTGCCGGTGTAGACCGAGCCGTACTGCGAGATCCCGAGCACGTCGGGAGCGCGCGCGTCGGGGGCGGCGAGTCCGAAGTACGCGGCCGCGGCGGCGCCGGCGTAGGCGGCGCGCAGGCCCGAGGCCGTGTACGACTTGGGGTTGCCGTCGATGTCGTTGCCCGTGCCGGAGTGGTTCAACAGGAAATTCTTGGCGAAGCTCGTGGCCGCCGGCGAGC
>DASXXY010000296.1:0-5081 GCA_036502805.1 Gaiellales bacterium
GTGGTCGAGCTCGGCGTTGAGCACGACCGCGGCGCGCGGCCGCAGGCGGGCGAGCGAGCCGTCCGACTCGTCCGCCTCGGCGACGACGAAGCGCCCGGCGCCGACGCGCGCGTTGCCGCCGAGCTGCGGCACCGCGCCACCGATCAGGAACGTCGGATCCTCGCCGCACTCTGCGAGGACGTACGCGATCAGCGCGCTCGTGCTCGTCTTGCCGTGCGCGCCGGCGACGCAGATGCCGTCGCCGGACGCCACGATCTCGGCCAGCACCTCGGAGCGGTGCCGGATGCGCACGCCCTGCTCCCGCGCGGCGACGAGCTCGGGCTCGCGCTCGTCCAGCGCCGTCGAGACGATCAGCTCGAGGCCGGCGTGCACGTGGGACGGGTCGTGCCCGAGGCGAGCGTCGATGCCCTCGGCGCGCAGCAGCTCGACCGCAGCGGGCGAGCGGTCGCAGCCGCTGACGGTGCGGCCGTGGCCGCGCAGCACGCGCGCGAGGCCGGACATCCCGGCGCCGCCGATGCCGAGCAGGTGCAGCTCGCTGCTCACGCCCGCGCCTGCGCCAGGCGCAGCAGCTCGCGTGCGACCGCCGCCGCGGCCTCGGGACGCGCGCAGGCGCGCATGCCGGCGCGCATCTCGGCGAGCCGCTCGGGCTCGGCGCGCAGGTCCGCGACGAACGTCCGCAGGACGTCGCCGTCGAGCGCCGCATCCTCCACGATCACGGCGCCGCCGGCGGCCGCGAAGTGCCTCGCGTTGGCGTGCTGATGGTCGCCGGTGGCATGGGGATAGGGTACGAGCAGGGCGGGCAGGCCGGCCGCCGCGAGCTCCCAGACGGTGCCGCCCGCACGGCTGACGGCGAGGTCGGCGGCCGCCAGGATCGTCCAGAAGCGGTCGCTCGAGGCGATCGCGCGATACTGCTCGGCGGTCGCGGTCACGGCGGCCGAGACGCGCTCGTGGTCGCGCACGCCGGTGACGTGCAGGACGATGCCGCCGGCGAGGCCCCCGGCGCCGTAGGCCGCCACGCAGGCATCGTTGATGCGGCGCGCTCCGGCCAGCGCGCCGAAGACCGCGAGCACGAACGCATCCTCCGGCAGGCCGAGCTCGGCCCGCGCCGCGGCACGCGTCGTCTCGAAGTAGGCGCGCAGGACGGGACGCCCGACGACCTCGTAGTGGGGCGGCTCGCGCCCGGGCAGCGGATAGGCCAGGAAGACGCGATCGGCGAGCGGGGCCGCGAGCCGGTTCGCGAGCCCGAGATGGGCATCGGCCTCCGTGAGCACGCGCGGGATGCCGAGCGCGCGCGCGGCCAGCAGCATCGGCCCGGCGACGAAGCCGCCGCCGCCGAGCACCGCGTGCGGCCGGCGGCGGCGCAGGATGCGCGTGCACGCGACGGGCGCCGAGACGTCGAGCGCGAGCGCACGCGCGAGCCGCAGCGACGGCCTGCGCGGCAGGCCCTGCACGCGGAAGGCGTCGAACTCGTAGCCGGCGGCCGGGACGAGCTGAGCCTCGGCACGGCCGGGCGTGCCGGCGAACGTGACCTCGGCGCCGGCGCGCACGAGCTCCTCGGCCACCGCGAGTGCGGGCATCACGTGACCGGCGGTGCCGCCGGCCGCGACGAGCACCCGCCGCGTCGTCACATCGCCCGGCGGCGCCGCGCGCGTGCCGCGCCGGCCGAGGCCGGGCGCGCTGCCGCCTGTGGTCGCGCGGCGTGACGGCGGGCGGCCGGCTTGCGGGCCGGCTTGCGCACGGGCTCGGCAGCCCGCAGCGCCTGCCCGCCGTGCGTGCCGACGGAGAGCAGCAGGCCGATGGCCGCGAGCGTCGCGATCAGGCTCGTGCCGCCGTAGGAGATCAGCGGCACGGGCACGCCCGTGAACGGCAGCACGCCGAGCGTGCCGCCGATGTTGAGCACGGCCTGCCCGACGATCAGCGTCGTGAGGCCGGCGGCGAGCAGCTTGCCGAAGGGATCCTTGGCGCGCAGCGCGACGCTGTAGCCGCACCAGGCGAAGAGCCCGAACGCGGCCAGGAGCCCGAACACGCCGACGAGCCCGAGCTCCTCGCCCACGATCGGGACGATCATGTCGGTGTGCGCCTCGGGCAGGTAGCTGAGCTTCGTCACGCTCTGGCCCAGGCCGACGCCGAAGAGGCCCCCCGTGCCGAGCGCGAGCCTCGCCTCGTAGAGCTGGTAGCCGGCGCCGATCGTGTCGCCGGGGTGCAGGAAGGCGGTCAGGCGCTGGGCGCGGTACGGCTCGACCGCGATCATCGTGCCGACGAGCGCTCCGGCCGCGGCGCCGATGCGGGCGAGCGCACCCGCCGCCGCACCGCTCGCGATCAGCACGGCGGCCGCCGCGAGCGCGACGGCGATCGCGGAGCCGAGGTCGGAGATCACGATCAGGCCGCAGAGGATCGCCGCCGCCGCACCGACGGGACGCATGGCCTCGCGCCAGTCGCGCGGCGCCTGCCGGCGGCTCGCGAGCGCCGAGGCCGCGAACACGCAGAGCGCGACCTTGGCGAGCTCGGAGGGCTGTAGCGTGAAGCCGCCGGGCAGGCTCAGCCAGCGCTGCGCGCCGTTGCGCTGCACGCCCGCGGCGAGCACGAGCACGAGCAGCCCGGTCGCGACGACGAGCATGGCGGGCGCGATCGGCGCGATGTGCCGGTAGTCGCGCCGGGCCAGGAGCCAGAGCGCGGCCAGCCCGATCGCGGCGTAGACCGCGTGGTGCTCGAGCAGCGTGAACGACGCGGAGGCCGAGTAGACCATGACGACGCCGAAGGCGACGAGCGCCATCGAGATGATCACGAGCAGCTGCTCGGAGCCGCGTGCCTGCGCACGCGTCCGCGCGCTCACGAGAGCGCCTCCACGAGCGCGCGGAAGCGCTCGCCGCGCGCCTCGTAGTCGCGGAACTGGTCGTAGGAGGCGCAAGCGGGCGAGAGCAGCACGACGTCGCCGTCGCGCGCGAGTGCGGCCGCCAGCTTGACGGCACGCTCGAGCGTGCCGGCATCGACGAGCTCGATGCCCCAGCCCGTGAGCGCGCGCCGCAGCTCGGCCGCGGACTGCCCGATCAGGTAGACGCCGCTCGCGCCGCGCGCAAGCGGGGCCGCCAGCGGCGTGAAGTCGGCGCCCTTGAGCGAGCCGCCGAGGATCACGTGCAGCGGGGAGTCGAAGGACGCGAGCGCCTGCAGCGTGGCCTCGACGTTCGTGGCCTTGGAGTCGTCGATGAAGCGCACGCCGTGCAGCTCGCGCACGTCCTCGAGCCGGTGCGCGGGTGCGGCGAACTCACGCAGCGCGGCGTCCATCCCGGCCTCGTCCGCCCCGAGCGCGCGGGCGACGGCGATCGCGGCGGCCGTGTTGGCGCGGTTGTGCGGGCCGCGCAGGCGCGAGGCGGCGAATGCGTCCTCGAACTGCCCGAGATCGGCGCCCGAGACGCGCACGCGCCGGGCGCTGCCGGGCAGGTCGCCGTCGGCGAGGCCGGCGACGTAGGCGTCGTCGCTGGACAGCACCGCGAGATCCTGCTCGCGCTGGCGCTCGAAGACGCGCAGCTTGGCGTCGGCGTAGGCCGCGAGCGTGCCGTGACGGTCGAGATGGTCGGCCGTCACGTTGAGCAGCACGGCGGCGTCGGCGCGGAAGCGCTCGACGCCCTCGAGCTGGAAGCTCGAGAGCTCGCACACGATCGTGCGGCCGGGCTCGACGGTCCCGGCGAACGCAGACAGCGCCGTGCCGACGTTGCCGGCGGCCGCGGAGGGCACCCCGCCGCGCTCGAGCATCGCCGCCGTCAGCAGCGTGGTCGTGGTCTTGCCGTTGGTTCCGGTGATGCCGACGATCGGGTTGCGCTCCTCGAGCAGGCGGTACGCGAGCTCCACCTCGGCCCACACGGGGATGCCGGCCGATCGTGCAGCGCGGACGATCTCGGCCTCCTCCGGGACGCCTGGGCTCTTGATGAGCAGGTCGGCGCCCACGAGGAGCTCGGGATCGTCGCGGCCGGGCATGGCTTCGACGCCTGCGGGGGCCTCCCCTGCATCCGGCCTGCGATCGGCCAGCACGACGTGCACGTGCGGCGCGCAGCGCGTCAGGGCCTCGGCCGCCGCGATGCCCGAGCGCACGGCGCCGAGCACGACGGCGCGACGCGCGCCGGCGATCGCCGCATCCATCAGCGGTACTGGTTGAAGCGCAGGTAGGCGAGCACGAATGCAGAGCCGGCGAGCAGCGCCGCGACGATCCAGAAGCGCACGATGATCGTCGTCTCGGACCACGCCTTCATCTCGAAGTGGTGGTGGATCGGCGCCATCAGGAAGATGCGGCGGCCGTAGCGGCGGAACGAGATCACCTGGATGATCACCGAGAGCGCCTCGACCACGAACACGCCGCCGATGATCGGCAGGAGCAGCTCGGTCTTCGTCAGCACGGCCATCCCGCCGAGCGCGCCGCCGAGGCCGAGCGAGCCCGTGTCGCCCATGAAGACCTGCGCCGGGAAGCTGTTGTACCAGAGGAAGCCGATGCAGCAGCCGAGCATCGCGGCGGCGAAGACGGCCAGGTCGAGGCGCGCCGAGTCGCCGCGCGGGCCGACGTAGAGGCAGCCGCTGCCGGTGTGCGCGCAGACGGTGCGCGAGAGCTGCCAGCCGATCGTCGCGAGCGCCGTGTAGGCCAGGAACGCGATCGCGCTCGTGCCGGCGGCGAGGCCGTCGAGGCCGTCCGTCAGGTTCACGGCGCTCGTCGAGGCGGCGAGGATCAGGAACACGAACGGGTACCAGCCCCAGCCGAGGTCGATGTGGATGTCGATCAGCGGCATGTAGAGCCGCGTCGAGAGGCCTTCGCGGTGGGCGACGTAGCCGAGGACGCCGGCGATCGGTACGAGCAGCGCGAGCTTGTAGCGGCCCGAGAGCCCGAGCGAGCGCTTGTTCGCGATCTTCGCGTAGTCGTCGACGAAGCCGATCGCCGCGCAGGCGATCGTGACGCCGAGGACGGTGAACGCCTGGGCGCTGCGCTCCGTGAAGATCAGGAACGAGATCGCCGCCATCGTCAGGATCAGCAGGCCGCCCATCGTCGGGGTGCCCTGCTTGACGCGGTGGCCGGCCGGCCCCTCCTCGCGGATGTTCTG
>DASXXY010000297.1:0-8168 GCA_036502805.1 Gaiellales bacterium
GCCGCAGGGCCGCGAGGCCGCGCTCGAGCGCCTCCACGCAGCGCGCATGGGCGCTGCGCACGCCCGCGGGCACGTCGCCGATCGCGAGCGTCGAGCACGAGTCGCCGAAGTAGCCGGCGAGCCGCGGCACCAGGTCGACGATCGCGAGGTCGCCGTCGCGCGCGACCGTCGTCGCAGGAGGGCCGCCGACCTCCGCCGTGCGCTCACCGACCACGAGATCGCACAGGAGCGACAGCCGCTCGCCCGCTGCCGCCTGCATCGCAGCCTGCACCGCACCCCAGGCCTCGAGCTCGCTGACGCCGGCGCGCAGGCTGGCGCGGGCAGCCGCCTGGCCGACGTCGCAGATGCGGATCGCCGCGCGCACGCGCTCGATCTCGCCGGCGTCCTTGACCGCCCGCAGGAGCCGCAGCGCGTGTGCATCCGCGCGCAGCGTCGAGCAGCCTGGCACGGCCAGCAGGTCATCTTCCACGGCGACGCGCCCGCGCAGGCCGAGCGAGGCGAGCGCGGCGGCTCGGCGCGCGGCGACGTCGAGCGGCGCGACCGTGAAGCCCTCGTACGCGACGACGGCGCAGTCGCCGCCGGCGAGCGCCGGGGCCTCGTCCTCGCTCACGATCGCCGTCACCGACCCGCCGCCGCCGATCACGGCGAGCGGCGCGAGCGCGAACGGGTTCGGCCCCCACGTCTCGTCGGCGGCGAAGCCCGTGAGCCAGGCGACGGTGGCAGGGTCGGAGGCGACGAAGGCGTCGCAGCCGACGGTCTCGAGCACGCGTGCAGCCCTCATGCGACGGGTCCTCCTTCGATTGCGGCTGTCAGGGTCGTCTCCAGCGCGGCACCGCCGGCGAGCTCGACGGCCTCGCCGGCGGCGAGCGCCTGCGCGAGGTTGCCGGGCGCGACCCAGGGCTCGATGCCGAGCGCGTAGGAGCCCGCGAGTGGCAGCGCGTGCGCTCCGCCGTAGGGCTGCCACGTGCACAGGCAGCGGAAGAGCGTCTCGTCGAAGCGCAGGCGGAACGTCCGCCCGAGGCGCGGATTCTCGACGGCGACGGTCCCGTCCTCGAGATCGCTCAGGAAGACGTCGTCGTGCGAGCCCGCCTCGGGGCCGGGCACGTCGCGCAGGTCGCTGCGGCCGCCGTCGCGCAGGAGCGCGTGCGGCCACGGCTCGCGCTGGCCGGGGGCGAGCCTGGCGGTGTCCTCCCAGGCCTCCGGCAGCGTCACGATCGTGCGCGCCGCCGCGTGCAGGCGGCAGCCGGCCTCGAGGAACGGCGGGCCGACGACGCAGTGGTGCCCCCAGACGAGGTGGTGCGCCTCGCCCGAGACGTTCTCGACGCGCTCGCGCAGCGTCAGCACGGGCGAGCCGCGCTCGATCCGCATGCGCCGCTCGAGCGAGAACGGCGTGCGCGAGCACTGCACGCGGCCGATCAGCTCGACCGCCTCGTCGTCCTCGCTGGTCTCGACCGCCCACGGCACGGTCGCGACCTCGCCGTGGAACGGCAGCTGCACGCCGCGGTAGCCGCACGCGTCGTTGCAGTTGGGCAGGAGCTCCTGCCAGCCGCCGCCGTAGTTGCGCAGGAACTCCATGCCGTCCGCGCCCTCGCGCGCCGCCGAGCCCGGCGGCTGCAGCCCCCAGGGCGCCTGGAAGAGCACCTCCACGCCGTTCGAGCGGTCGCGGAACGACGCGATCTCGCAGCCCTTGCCGGGCAGGATCCCCACCTCGATGCAGCCGTTGCGCAGCGTCAGCGCACGCCAGCCGGAGCGCTCGCCCTCGACCAGCGAGCAGGGCTCCGTCACAGCTCGGGCAGGGTCTCGAGGATGAACCAGTTGGCGGTCAGCCCGCAGTCCACCGTGAGATCGATGCCCGTGATGCCGGACGCGTCGTCGGAGGCCAGGAACGCGAACGCGGCGGCGATCTCCGCGGGCTTGACGAGCCGCCGCAGGGGCACGCGCTCGAACTGCCCGTTGAGATAGCCCATCATCGCCGGCCCGACCGCGCGCTCGGTCATGTCGGTGTGCGTGAAGCCGGGGCTGACGCAGTTGACGCGGATGCCGTGCGGGCCGAGCTCCAGCGCCATCGTGCGGTTGAGCCCGAGCAGCCCCGCCTTGGAGGCGTTGTAGCTCGCGAACGGCCCGTCGCCGCCGGACGCGTCGATCGAGGCGTTGTGCAGGATCACGCCGCCGCCGGCGCGCACCATCTCGGGCGCGACGGCGCGAGAGAACAGGAACGGCCCGGTCAGGTTCGTCTCGATCACGCCGCGCCAGGCCTCCTCGGTCATCTCGAGGAACGGCGTCTCGTCGTCGATGCCGGCGTTGTTCACGAGCACGTCGATGCGCCCGCCCCAGCGCACCCGTGCCGCGGCGACCGCGCCGTGCACCTCCGCAGCCTTGCGGACGTCGCAGGGGTGATCCCACGCGCTGCCGCCCTCCGCGCGGATCAGCTCCACCGTCTCCGCGAGCGGGAGCGGCGTGCGCCCGATCAGCATGACGTCGGCGCCCTCGGACGCGAAGCGCTGCGCGGTCGCCTGGCCGATGCCCTGGCCGGCTCCGGTCACGATCACGCCCTTGCCCTCGAAGCGGCGCATCTGCCCTCCCTATCCCTTGACGGCCCCGGCCGTGAGGCCGCGGATGAAGAACCGCTGCCCGATCAGGTACAGCACGAGCATCGGCACCGATGCGAGCAGCATGCCCGCCATCAGCACCGGCACGTCGAGGGAGTAGCGGCCCTGGAAGACGGTGATGCCCACCATCAGCGTCTTGAGCCGGTCCTCGGGCAGGAACACGAGCGCGATCAGCAGCTCGTTCCAGACCCACAGCGCATTGACGACGACGAGGGTCACGAAGGCCGGCGCCGAGAGCGGCGCGACGATCTGCCAGAGCAGCCGGAAGTGCGACGCGCCGTCGGCCATCGCCGACTCGAGCAGCTCGTCCGGGATGGTGCGGAAGAAGCTCGTCAGGAGGTAGACCGAGAACGGCGCGGTCAGCCCGGCGTAGATGATGATCACGCCGCGGTAGGTGCTGATGAGGCCGACGTCCACGTACTCGACGAAGAGCGGGATCAGCAGCACGACGGGCGGCACCATCAGGAGCGCGATGTTGATCGAGAGCAGCAGGTTCTGGCCGCGGAAGCGCATGCGCGCGATCGCGAACGCGCACAGCGCGGCGGTCAGCGTCGAGACGACGACGGCGCCGAGCGTCATGATCGCCGAGTTCTTGAGCCAGATGAAGAAGTCGCCGCCGTGCAGCGCCTCGCGGAAGTTGCCGAACGAGAGCGGCCAGGGCGGGCCGAGCGTGTCGTTGAGGTACTGCTTGTCGGTCTTGAGCGCCGTCATCAGCATGAACAGCACGGGTCCGAACGCGAGCAGGGCCGCGCCCACGAGCACGACGTGATGCGGGAGCTGCGCGAGGCGCGAGCGGCGCGGGCGCCGGCGAGGCCGGTCGGCGGTGCTCACGCGGCCTCCGCGAGCGCGTCGCTCGCGGCCCGGCGGCGCACCCAGAAGAGCGTCGCGATGAACGGGCACATGACGACGAGCAGCATCGTCGCGACGGCCGCCGCCTGGCCGGGCAGCGACTGCACCTCGCCGGTGTTGTAGATGTAGACCTCGAGCGTCGTCGTGGCGTCGCCCGGCCCGCCTTGGGTGAGCGTCCAGACGTACGCGAACGCGAACGCGAGCACGGTCGTCGCGGCGATCACGACGTAGAACTCGATCGTGCCGCGGAGCTCCGGCAGGATCACGTGCCAGAGCCGCTGCCACCAGCTCGCGCCGTCGATCCGCGCGGCCTCGAGCGGCGCCTCGTCGAGGCTCATCAGCCGCGCCAGGAAGAGCACGATCCCGAACCCGACCTCGCGCCAGATGATCACGATCAGGACGGTCATGAGCGCGTAGTGCTCGCTGCCGATCCAGTCGATCGCGAGCGCCTTCAGGCCAAGCTTCGCGAGCAGGTCGTTGACGACGCCGTGGAGCGTGAACATGTAGCTCGCGACGATGCCGACGACGGGAACGGCGAGGATGTAGGGCAGGAACACGACGCTGCGGTAGATGCGCCAGCCGCTGACCTGCTCGTAGAGGATCACGGACACGAGCACCGAGATCACGAGCAGCACCGGCACGGCCAGGAGCAGCGTCGCGCTGTGGCGCGCGGCGTTGCGGAACGTCGGGTCGTCGAGCGCGTTGCGGTAGTTGTCGAGCCCGATGAAGGGCCCGCTCGAGCCGCGGACGAGGCGCGTCGAGAAGTCGACGACCTTGATCACCGGATAGCCGAAGATGAACGCGAGCAGCGCAACGAGCGGCGCGCAGTAGGCGTACGGCACCCACGGCCGCACCCTCACCATCGGCGGCCCCCCACCCGTGACGAGGCCTGGATCCACGCCGGCGCGCGCATGCGGCCGCCCGTGCCGGCGATGGATCCAGGCCTCGCGCTCACGCGGTCTTCAGGTCCTTGCCCCAGACGGTGTAGTGCTTGACCTCGTCCGGGTTCTGCTTCTTCCACTTCTGCGTGATCTTCGCGGCGTAGTCGCCCGACTCCGAGCCCTTCATGTTGCCGCCGAGGATCTTCTGCGAGATCACGAACATGGCGTCCGTCCAGAAGAGGCCCGGCATCAAATCGGCGATGTAGACGTTGTGCTTGGCCTGCACGAACTTCTTGTACGTCGACTTGATCAGCGGGTTGTTGATCACGCTCGGGTCGAAGCGCGAGTCGGCCGGGATCTGCTGCGAGAGCGTCCAGTAGGCCTTGAGGCGCTCGGGGGAGTGCATGAAGTCGATGAACTTCGCCGCCGTCTGGGGATCCTTGGCCTTGGACGGGATGCCGAAGCCCTGCGTGTCCACGATCGGGTACGGCGCCATCTTGCCCGTGCCGAACGTCGGCAGCTTCATGAAGCCGACGACGTCCTTGCCGAGCTTCTTCTGCGAGTCCGGCAGCGCCGGCGTGTTGTTGAGCGCCATCGACGCCTTGCCGCTGTTGTACAGCTGGATGCCCGGGTAGAGCGCGAGCGACGTCACGTCGTCGTTCCAGAACTTGTGGTCGTACAGCTCCTGCAGCTTGACCCAGTGCTCGTGGTACTTCGGCTCGCGCCAGTCGAGCTTGCCGATGAAGAGGTTGAGCGCATCGGCGGCGCTGTCGAGGTTCTGCGTCAGCGAGTTGACGAGCCACCACTCGCCCAGGAAGCCGTCCTTGATGCCGCCGCTGATCGGCGTGTAGCCCTTCGACTTGAGCTTGTCGCAGGCGTTCAGGAACGCATCCCAGGTGGTCGGCGGCGAGTCGGCATTGAGCCCGGCCTTGTCGAAGTGCTCCTTGTTGTACTGGACGCCGAAGGCCAGCGAGTAGAAGCCCGTGCGGTACGACTTGCCGGCGTAGTTCGAGAGCGACGTGCCGCCGCCGTTCTTGATGGTCGCGGCGGAGACGAGGCCGTTGAGCGGCTTGAGGTAGCCGAGCCAGACGTTCTCCATGTGGTAGATCCCGTTGAACAGGAACTGCACGTCCGGCACGCTGCCGGCGGCCGCGGCCTTCGTGAACTGCGGGATCACCTGCGAGGTGTCCATCAGCGTCGGCGAGACGCTCGAGCCGGTCTGGGCCTTGAACTTCTTGACCGTGTCGTCCATCCAGGTCTGGATGCCGACGGCCTCCTGCTGGCCCCACCACCACATCTTGATGTCGTTCGCGGTCGGTCGAGCGGCAGCCGGCGCGGCGCCGATCAGGCCGGCTGCCGCGACACCGCCCGCGGCCATCTGCAAGAGGCGGCGGCGATTCATCGCCTGGGCGAGCAGCTCATCCATGTGTTCCTCCACTGAGGGTGGGCGCCGGCTCGGAGCCGCCGGCGCGAGAGGTGTCGTCCCCGGCGGGCGCGACGGAGTTGACGAGGTTCGGCACGGCTGCGCCGGCCAGGAAGTCCAGTACCTGCTGTGTCGCCAGGCGCGGCAGTTCGGTTAGCGCCTGGGGCGAGTACCACGCGACATGCGGCGAGAGGATCACGCCCGGGAGATCGCGCAGGACGCTGCCGGCGGGCAGCGGCTCGCGCTCGTAGACGTCGAGCGCGGCGCCGGCGAGACGGCCGCTGCGCAGCGCGTCCGCGAGCGCGGCCTCGTCGATCAGCGGCCCCCGGCTCGTGTTCACGACGATCGCCCCGGCGGGCAGCCGCGCGAGCGCGTCTGCGGCGATCAGGTGGCGCGTGGCTGACGTCAGGGGAAGGTGCAGCGTGAGCACGTCGGCGACCGCGAGCACGTCCGCGAGCGGCGCGCTGTCGCTGCGCGCCGGATCGTGCGCGACGACCGCGAACCCGAGCGCCCGCGCGCCGTCGGCGACGAGCGCGCCGATGCGCCCGAGGCCGAGCACGCCCAGCGTGACCTGCGAGGGGCGCCGGACGGGCGGGACGAGCTCGCCCACGGCCCAGCCGCCGGCGCGCACCTGGCGGTCGGCGGCGACGATGCCGCGCGTGCTCGCGAGGATCAGCGCGAGCGCATGCGACACGACCTCCTCGGTGCAGTAGTCGGGCGTGTTCGCGACCGCGATGCCGCGCGCCGCCGCGGCCTCGACGTCGATCATGTCGTAGCCGATGCCGAGGCGCGAGATGAAGCGCAGGCGCGGCATGCGGGCGAGCGCGGCGTCGTCGACGGTCGCCCACTGCACGATCAGCGCGTCGGCCTCGGCGCCCGCGGCGGCGACGTCCTCGGAGCTGCGGCAGTCGGCGCGCCGGACGCCGACCCCGGCCTCCTCGAGCAGCGCCTCCTCGATCCCCTGGACGGGCAGGTCGGAGTCGGTGATGACGACGAGCGTCACGACGTCAGGCCGCCGGCGCGCGCGACGCGCTCGGCGCCGAGCTCGATGTGGCGCCGCATGGCGCGCGCGACGGCGGCGTGATCGCCCGATGCCAGCAGCTCCACGAGCTCGCCGTGCGAGGCGGCGTGCGCGCGCAGCTCGTCCGGGGCGAGCGCCGCGTTGGCGGCGCGCAGGAAGCGCTCGATCCGCCCGCGCAGGCCGCCGGCCACCTCGAGCAGGAGCTCGTGGTCGGCGAGCTGCCAGAGCGTCTCGTGGAAGCGCACGTCGAGCTCGCCGACGGTCTTCGTCGAGCCGCGCTCGGCGGCGGCGGCCATCTTGCGCGCGAGGCCGGAGAGCTCGGCCTCCGCCGCGCCCGTCCAGCGCTCGAGCACGCGCTCGCAGACGAACTGCTCGAGCACCACGCGCACGCTCGAGATCTCCTCGAGCAGCCGCGGCGAGAGCTCCGCGACGCGCGCGCCGCGACGCGGCAGGCGCACGACGAGCCCCTCCTCGGCGAGGCGCGCGAGCGCCTCGCGCACGGGGATGTGGCTCGTGCCGAGCTCGCGCGCGATGGCGCGCTCGACGAGCCGCGCCCCCGGCGCGTAGGCGCCGTCGCGGATCAGGTCGCGCAGCTGATCGGCGACGCGGCCGGCGGCGCTGATCGGGGCGTGCTCGGGGGAGGGGGAACCCACTGCGCCCGGAGTAAACGCTATAGCAGGTGCCGCGTCAAGCGGCCGGCGGCGTGAACAGCTCGACCGTGTGCCCGTCCGGGTCGCGGACGTAGACGGCGCGGCCGCCGGCGTTGACGCCGGTGTCCACCTCGATCGGCTCCGACACCGCCTCGCCGCCCGCGCCGACGAGGCGCGCGAGCACTGCGTCGAGGTCGTCGCAGGCCACGCAGACGTGCGTGAAGCCGACGTCCGCCGAGCGCGGCGCGACGCGGCCGCCGCGCGGCGAGCGGTACTCGAACAGCTCGATGCGATGCCCGTCGCGCCCGATCGCGACCTGCGCCGTGCGGACGTCCACCCCGTGCTCGCCGACGATCGCCTCGAAGTAGCCGCCCTGCCGGTCCTGCCGCACGACGACCTCGGCGCCGAGCGCGTCGCCCCAGAAGGCGAGCGCGCGCTCGAGGTTCGAGACGGTCAGCCCCGTGTGGTGGAAGTGCGTCACTGGACGGTGAAGCCGCCGTCGACGACGATCGTCTGGCCGGTGATCCAGGCCGCGGCGTCCGAGAGCAGGAAGGCGGCCGGCCCGGCGATGTCGTCGGCCTCGCCGATGCGGCGCAGCGGGTGGCGCTCGGCGATCGCAGGCTCGAGCGCGTCGAAGTCGTCGCGCCCGACGTACGCCATCGGCGTTCGCACGAGCCCGGGCGCGACGGCGTTGACGCGGATGCCGTCGGGCCCGACCTCGACCGCGAGCGAGCG
>DASXXY010000298.1:0-13440 GCA_036502805.1 Gaiellales bacterium
GCTGCCCGCGACGCCGACTGCGGCGAACTCGGCGATCACGGACGCCGCATCGCCCTCCCCCCGCCAGGCGGCGGTGCGCGCGGCGCGGCGCTGCAGGTCGGCGTCGTCGCTGCCGGTCAGCCACGGCACCATGACCGAGAACGTCAGCGAGGCCGGATCGCGGCCCTCGGCCGCCCAGGCGCGCTCGACCACGGCGCGCCGCTCGGCGCACTCCTCGGGCGTCGCGAAGACGGTGTTGTACTCGTCGGCGAAGCGCGCCGCGAGGCGCGCCGTGCGCGGCTTCGCGCCGCCGCCGATGATGATCGGCGGGTGCGGTCGCTGGAGCGGCTTCGGCTGCTCGTCGAGGGCGTCCAGCCGGTAGTGGGCCCCGTCGTGGCTGAACGGGCCGTCGGCCCACGCTCCGCGCACGATCGCGAGCTGCTCCTCGAGCAGGTCCATGCGCCCGCCGGGCGCCGGGAAGGCGAAGCCGTAGGCCGCGTGCTCGCGCTCGTTCCAGCCCGCCCCGATGCCGAGCTCCACCCGGCCGCCCGAGATGTGGTCGACCGCCGTGACGCTCTTCGCGAGCACGGAGGGATGGCGGAACGTGGCCGGCGACACGAGGACGCCGAGCCGCAGGCGCGTCGTGATGGCGGCCAGGCCGGCCAGCGTCGTCCAGGCGTCGAGCGACCCGCGTCCCTCGTACCCCATGACCGAGAGGTAGTGGTCGGAGCGGAACAGCGTGCCCACGCCGTGCTCCTCGCAGGCCTCCGCGAGCGCCACCCACTGCGCCCACGTGACGTCCTCCTGGCCCTCGATCATCAGCTCGATGCGCATGCGGGCAGCTTAGGCCGAGGGCGGCCGGGCGTCGGCGGGCGCTCCGCGGAGGGATCGCGAAACGCCGGCGCCGGCCGTCCCCGACGGGGATCTGAACAAAACCCGGCGGATGCTCGAGGCCGCGCTAGTGTGCCTGGAAGCATGCGACGCCCCGCCCCCGCAACCGTCATCGCAACGATCGCGCTCGTGCTCGCATCGGCCCCCGCCGTCTCGGCCGCCGACGGCTGGGTACAGCGGGCGCTGTATGCGCGCAACGCGGGCACGGTCGACGGCTTCAGCGCCTCCAAGACGCCGAAGAAGGGCAAGCTCGTCGTGCTGCCCAAGTCGGGCAAGCTGCCGTCCTCGATCCTGCCGGCGGTCACCGGCGGTACCACGGGCACGACCGGCTCCACGGGCGCGACGGGAGCGAGCGGCACGACCACGGGCAGTCCGGCATTCATCGGGAACGCCACCGCGGCGGTGACGCTGGCCGCAACCCAGACGGGTCTCGAGAGCCTCACGTTGAAGGCCGGGACGTACGCCATCGTCGCCAAGGCGAGCCTGCACGTGACGACGGACATCTCGTCCCCGGGCGTGACCTGTCAGCTCAAGGCCGGGAACGACGGCGACACGACCGACCTCGATCTCACGTCGAGCTCCGACAACCCGGTCGCGCTCGTCACGACGCACACGTTCGCGGCCTCCGGTGCGGTCACGCTGACGTGCGCGGCCGACGACACCGGCGTCGTCGCCACCGATGCCCACGTCCTCGCGCTCGCAGTGGGCTCCGTCACCTCGAGCTGAGGCCGTCAGGCCGCGAGCTCGTCCGCGTCGCCGTCGTCCGTCCGGCGTGCCCGCAGGATGGCGAGCAGTGCGCGGGTGACCGCGGGGTCGAGCTGCGAGCCGCCCGCCTGCCCGAGCTCGGCCATGGCCTCGGCGAACGACAGCGCGGAGCGGTAGACGCGATCCTGCGTCATCGCGTGCCAGGTGTCCGCGGCGGCCACGATGCGCGCCTCGATGGGGATCTCGGCGCGCGCGAGACCGTCCGGATAGCCCTTCCCGTCCCAGCGCTCGTGGTGATGGCGCACGGCCTGCGCGCTGTCGGAGATGCCCGGCGTGCGGGCCACGAGATCGGCGCCGAACGCCGCGTGGCTCATCATCGTCTGCCGCTCCTCGTCGTCGAGTGGCCCGGGCTTGGCGAGCACGCAGTCGGGGATGGCGATCTTGCCGACGTCGTGCAGCCAGCCCGCGAGGCGGCAGCGCAGCACGGTCGCGGGCGGCAGGTCGAGCTCCTCGGCGATGGTCGCGGCGAGCTCCGCGACGTCGCCCGAGTGCGGCTCCGCGACGCCGTCGCGGATGCCCGCGGCGTGGGCGAGCGTCTCGGCCAGCTGGAGCAGCTCGGGCCTGTCCTCGACGCGCGGAGACGTCGCGTCGCGCGCCAGCAGCGTGCGGTCGCGACCGCTCTGCTTCGCGCGCAGCATCGCCGCGTCGGCCTCGTGCAGCAGCTCGTCCGCGCTCCGCCCGCCACTCGAGAGCACGCAGCCGCACGAGACGGTCGTCGCGATGTCGCCGCTCCAGGTGGGGATCTTCTCGGCGCGCATCGCGGCGCGGATGTCGTCGGCGATCGCGCGCAGCGCCGCCTCGTCGCGCACGCCGGGGAGCAGGATCGTGAACTCCTCGCCGCCCCAGCGCCCGAGCACCGCATTCGCCGGGCACGAGCCGTGCATGCGCGCGACGACGCCCACGAGCACGTCGTCGCCGGCCTGGTGCCCGAACGTGTCGTTCGTGCGCTTGAAGCGGTCGACGTCGAGCACGATCAGCGCGAACGGGTCCCTGGCGGCGTCGGCGACGGCGGCGTCGAGCGTGCGCGCGAAGCTCCGGCGGCTGGCGAGCCCGGTCAGGAGGTCGGTCTCTGCGGCGCGCTCGGCGACGCGGCGGGCGCGGTCGAGCTCGGCGTTGGCGAGGCGGGCGTCCGCGAGCGCGTCGGCGAGCGCGTCCTGCGCCTGCCGCCGCACGGTCACGTCGGACACGATGCCCTCCGCCACGACGTCGCCGTTCGGCTCCTGCCGGCACGTCCACGTGTCGCGCAGCCAGCGCAGCGTTCCGGCGCCGTCGAGCATCCGGTACTCGCACGCGCCGGCGATGCCGGTCGCCTGATCCTCGAGCACGACGAGCGCGCGGGCCCGGTCCTCGGGGTGGACGGCGCGCAGCCACTCCTCCTCGGGCGTCCCGCCGTCCGGCTCCAGGAGCAGGAAGGTCGCCTGCGGGATCGACTCGAAGTCGATCACGGCGGGTCCCTGGGGCGGGAAGCGCCAGGCGTAGAGGTACTCGTCGAGCGCGCTGATGACCGAGTCGAGCCGCTCGCGCGTGACGCGGAGCGTGGCCTCGAGCTCGTCCATCGCGTCGGATTGCGCGCGGTGCGCGCTGACGTCGATCACGACGCCGTCGATGCGCACGCTGCCGCCGGGCAGGGGCCGCGCGCGGGCGCACTCGCGGATCCAGCGCTCGCCGCCGTCGAGCATCTCGATGCGGTACTCCATCTGGCACGACTCGCCGCGCCGCTGCTGCGCCATCCCGGCCGCATAGCGGGCGCGGTCGGCCGCGACGACGCGCGACTCCCAGAAGGCGCCGCCGTCCACGTCGTCGGGGAACGCGCCGCCGATCAGGCCGTGGATTCCCGGCCCGCTGTAGGGGGCGTGCCACGTGCCGTCGGGCAGGAACTCGCCCGAGAACGGGACGACGCCCACGCTCTCGAGCGCACCCAGGAAGCGGTCGAGGTCACCGGTCTCGCCGATCTGCGGGCGCCGTCGTGCGAGCCGGTGTGCATCACCGGCGCCAGGGGGCTGGTATCGGTCCACATTGTGACTATCGGCACCGCTCGCCGCGGGCCTGAGCACTTCGTGCGGCAGGGCCGTCGCGGCTAGGCTCGCGGCATGGAACCTGTCCGCATCGGCCTCAAGCTCTCCCAGCAGAACACCAACATCGCCGAGCTCCGGGCGATCTGGCAGGTCGCCGACCAGGGCGACTTCGACCACCTCTGGAACTTCGACCACTTCGCCGCGATCATGGGCGACCCCGAGCGCGACGTGCTGGAAGGCTGGACGCTGCTCGGCGCGATGGCCGAGGCCACGAGCCGCGTGCGCATCGGCTGCATGGTGACGGGCAACACCTACCGCCACCCGGCCGTGCTCGCGAAGATGGCGGTCACGGTCGACGAGCTCTCCGGCGGCCGCCTCGAGCTCGGCATCGGCGCGGCCTGGGCCGACATCGAGCACGAGATGCTCGGCATCGACTTCGGCACCGCCGGCCGCCGCGTGGCGTGGCTGGACGAGGCCTGTCAGCTGATGAAGCTGCTGTTCACGCAGGAGCGCACGACGTTCGAGGGCGAGCACTACACGCTGCGCGACGCCATCGCGAACCCGAAGCCCGTGCAGAAGCCGTACCCGCCGTTCTGGATCGGCGGCCGCGGCGAGCGCAAGACGCTGCGTGTGATCGCGCAGCACGCCGACGTCTGGAACGCCCCCGGCGGCGAGCCCGACGAGGTCGCGCGCCTGGCCGGCATCCTCGACGCGCACTGCGCCGACGTCGGCCGCGACCCCGCCGAGATCCGCCGCTCGGTGCAGGTGCGCTACGCCGGCGACGACGATGCGCTCCTGCGCAATGCCGAGGCCTTCGTGCAGCGCAACGTGCGCGATCTGATCGTGGTGCTCGGGGCGGGCGAGGCGAGGGCGCACGCCGAGAGTGCAGCGGCGCTCGTCGCGCGGCTGCGCTCCGTGGGCTGACGCGGGGCGCGTGGAGGGCCTTGCTGCGCGCGTCGCGCAGCGGCGTTCCGTGGGATGAGACGCAGCGGGCAGAGGTACGGGTAACCGTAGGCCGAGACGCCTGTGCGCCGCACGGCGGGTCGCCCCGCGCGGGAGCAGACTGGGGTCAACGCTCTCCCGTCCCTCCCTCAAGCGAGGCCGCCGTGTTCCCCGCCACCATCATCCTCTTCGTGCTCGTCGCGCTGCCCATCGTCTCGCTCTGGTTCGCCGTCGATTCACGTGAGCACGATCCTCACGTGCGCCAGTGGTGAGCTAGAGCCGCGAGGCCGCCACCTCCGGCGGCCCGCTGCCAACGCAGTGGTCTTGATACCCGTGCATCCAGGGCGACGGCCCCGGGTGTGCGGGTGACCTGCGTTTTCGGCACGCTGTCGTCCGGCGCACGATCGGGGTTTGAAGCGCATGTCGTGCACGATCGGGGTCTGAAACCCATCGTGCACGCCGCGAGCTGGTGGGAGTCGCGAGCGCGACCGGTGCACGATGGGGGTCTGACCCGGATCGTGCAATGCCGCCGAGGGTTCCAGCGCGGACTGGCCACAGCCGCCCCTCCACCCCGGAGGCCGCCAGCACGAAGCCACGCCCCCAGGTACGGCTGCCCGCACCCGACGACACCTGCATCCCGCACGAGACGGGCCGTGCCGCGGCGCGAAGCTACGGAGCGAGATGTCCGCCGTCCCCGCACTCCCATCGCTCGCGCCCGCCCGCCGTCTCGCCGGGCTCGCGCAGTCGCGCCTCCTGCACGTCGTGCTCGGCGCGTCCGCACTGGCCGTCATCGGCCTCTCGCTCGCGCGGCGGGTCGACCTCGGCACGCTCGCCGACTCCCACATCGTCTGGGCCTGGATCGCCGCCTCGCTGTTCCTGAACCTGGCGTCCGTGGCCGGCAAGGCGGTCGTGTGGAAGGCGGCGCTCGACGCGCTCCCCGAGCATCGGCCCGTGCGCTACGGGCACGTGGTGCCGGCGCTCTTCATCGGCTTCCTGCTCAACACCGTCCTCTTCGCGCGCATCGGCGAGCTCGCCCGCGTCGCCGTGCTCGCGCGGCGGCAGCGCCTGGCGGGCGAGAGCATCCCCGCGACGACGATCGGCGGCACCGCCGTCGCCGAGCAGCTCGTGCTCGGCGTCGCGCTCGCGCTCGCCGTCGTCGCGCTCGCGCCGGTGCTGCACCTGCCGCACCTGATCTGGCAGCTCGTGATCGCGTTCGTGCTCGTGCTCGCGGCCGTGTCGGCGACGCTCGTGCTCGTGCTGCGCAACGCCCGCGGGCGGCTCGCCGGGCTGCTCGCCGGCGTCGCGAAGGGCCAGGCGCTGTTCACCCGCCCGCGCGCCACCACGGTCGCGATCGGCGCCGGGGTCGTCTCCTGGGCCGCGCAGATCGCCGGCATCTGGGCGGCGCTCGAGGCCTTCCACATCCACGTCGGGCTCGCCGGCGCGGGCCTCGTCTTCGTCTCCTCGACGATCGTGCAGATCTTCCCGTTCTGGCCGGGCAACCTCGGCATCTTCCAGCTCGGCGTCGCCGGCCCGCTCGTGAGCGCCTACGGCGTCGCGACGACGAGCGCCGTCGCCTTCAGCGTCGGCCTGCAGCTCGTCGAGGGCATCCTCGGCGTGGGGCTCGGCCTCGTCTTCCTGGCCCGTGAGGGTCTCTCGCTGAGCGGCGCCCGGCAGCTCGCGAAGGCGCCGGACGACGCCATCGCCATCGCCGTCGGCGCCTAGGCCGCCGGGTCGTGCCAGACGGCCTCGACGTTGTTGCCGTCGGGGTCGAGCACGAAGGCGCCGTGATAGCCGGGGCTGTACTCCCCGCGTAGGCCGGGCTCGCCGATGCTGCGGCCGCCGTGGGCGATGGCGGCAGCGTGGAATGCAGCAACCGCCTCGGCGCTCGACGCGCGGAACGCGACGTGCGCGCCGGTCGTGACGGTGTCGCGGCCCGGATCGTCGATCGGCTCGTGGAGCGCGAAGTCGTCGGCCCCGGCGAGCCCGAAGGCCACGCCGGGGCCGCCGTTGCGGCCGGGCTCGATCTCGTACAGCTCCGCGAAGCCGAGCGGCGCGAGCGCCGCCGCGTAGAACGCGCGGCTGCGCGCGATGTCGGAGACGCGGATCGCGACGTGATCGATGAGCTCGCTCACGCGCCGTCGTGCCGGCCCTCGCCGAGCTCCTCGACGAGCTTCGCGCAGAACGCGGGCAGGTCGTCCGGCTTGCGGCTCGTGACGAGGCCGCGGTCGACGACGACCTCCTGGTCGACCCACTCGCCGCCGGCATTGCGGATGTCGGTCTGCAGGCTCGGCCACGACGTCAGCGTGCGCCCGCGCACGACGTCCGCCTCGACGAGCATCCAGGGGCCGTGGCAGATCACGCCCGCGGGCTTGTCGGCGTCGAAGAAGGCCGTCACGAAACGGACGGCGCGCTCGTCGAGGCGCAGCGCGTCCGGGTTGGCGACGCCGCCGGGGAGCACGAGCCCGTCGTACTCGGACGAGTCGGCGTCGTCGAGCGAGCGGTCGACGGCGAACGTGTCGCCCTTCTCGTCGTGCTGCATGCCCTGGATGCGCCCGCTCTCGAGCGAGATCAGCTCGGGCTCGCCGCCCGCGGCCTCGACGGCCTTCCACGGCTCCGTCAGCTCGGATTGCTCGACGCCGTCGGTGGCGAGAAACGCGATTCTGCGACCTTGCAGGCTGGCTGGCATGAGGAACTCCTAGGGGTTGCGCGCCGCACGCGCGGCGCTCCTGGCCCGGACATGCCGCGGCCCCGGGACTGCGAAACCTCGGCGCCTGCGCCCTCTCCGGCGCGGCGCACTAGAGTCCGCGCACGCGATGCCGAGCGTCCTGCGAGAGAACCGCACAGCCGAGGCGCCCGAGGTCACGCGCATCGAGCTCTTCTTCGACCTGGTGTACGTGTTCGCGGTCACGCAGCTCTCGCACCGGTTGAACGACCACCCTGACCGTGCGCGGCGCACTCGAGATTCGTGGCCGGCAACGCGCTCTTCAAGTTCGCGCTCGCGGGGCGGGTGCCGGCCTCGCGGCTGCTGGCCCTCGCCGCGCTCGCACTGCCGCGCCGCTTGCGCTCGTCGTCCCGCCGCTCGCGCTCAGCGCAGCCGCGACGGTCGTCGTCGCTGCGCTCGCGCTGCTCGCAGGGCCGCGTCCCGGCGGGCAGCAGGAGCCGCTCGCGGCCTGAGCTCCCTACGGCAGCGGCCCGCCCGCCAGCGCGACCACGACGCCGACCGCTCCGGCGCACACCAGCACGGCGACGGCGCTCCGCCGCAGCACGAGCAGCGCTGCGGCGGCCGCGGCGAGCACCGGGTACTGCCACGGTTGCGAGAGCGCGCCGGTGAGCGGCACGCAGGCGCCGGCGATCGCGCCGATCGCAGCCGGGCCCGCGCCGGCCAGGAACGCCTGCGCCGACTCGCTCGCGCGCAGCCGCGCGAAGCGGCCGCCCGCGAGCAGGATGAATGAGAACGACGGCGCGAACGCGACCGCCGCGGCGAGCAGGCCGCCGGTCAGGCCGTGTGCCGCGTAGCCCACCGCGGCGATCGTCGCGACCACCGGCCCGGGCGTCACCTGCCCGAGCGCCACGGCGTTGACGAAGTCGGCATCCGTCATCCAGTGGTAGGTGTGCACCGCGTCGCCCTGCATCAGCGGGACGATCACGAAGCCGCCGCCGTAGGAGAGCGCGCCGACCTTGAGCGCCGTCCAGCAGAGCGCGCCGATCCCGCCCGTGGCGACCGCCGCCGGGGCGAGCGCCGCGAGCGGGCCGACGTGCGCGCCGGCGAACGCGGAGCCGCGCACGAGCGCGAGCTCGGCGAGCCCGCACGCGAGCAGGACGAGCACGAGGTACGGCCCGAGGAAGGCCGCTCCGGCCGCGGCGGCCACGATGTACGCGGCCCAGCGCAGCCGCTCGGCGCCTCCGGCGCGCACGCGCTCGTAGCTCGGGACGACCAGCGCGCACGCGGCGCCGAGGGCCACGGCGGCGACCGCAGCGCCGGCGCCGGCGCCGGCGCCGCGCACCCACAGGGGCGGCGCGTGGCCGAAGAACAGGAACGACAGCGCGAGCACGAGCGCGACGGCGGGGAGGATGAAGCCGAGGCCGCCCACGAGCGCACCGAGCGGGCCGCCGACGCGATAGGCGCAGAAGATCGCGAGCTGCGTGGATGCGGGTCCGGGCAACAGGCCGCAGGCGGCGTTCGCATCCTCGAACTCGCGCGCGTCCAGCCAGCGTCTGCGCTCGACGACGAGGCGGCGCAGCAGGATCACGTGCGACGGCGGGCCGCCGAAGCCCGTGACGCCGATCCGCGTCCACTCGCGCGCGATCGTCGCGAGCGTTGCCGACGCTGCGCCCGGGGTTTCGGGCGCGGCGTCGATGACGCTAGAGCTCGGCGAGCTCGGCTTCGCGCTGGAAGCGCCGGTCGCGCGCGAGGCGGACGAGCAGGAAGGCCTCGGCCGAGGCCAGCAGCGTGAACGACGCGAGCACCCACGAGGGCCACGTGTCGTAGCTCGGCAGCGCGTCGTGGCCGACCCCCGCGAGGTGGGTCGGGAAGAGCCTCGCGATCTGCGACGGCAGCGACGTGCGCGTGCGCGGGACGACGGCGATCACGGCCGGCGGCGAGACACGCCCGCCGCTGACGCTCACCGGGAGCACCGGCGTCGTGTGCGTGCTCGTGCTCGCGGTGCCCGTGCTCGTGCCTGTCGAGGCCGTCGACGACGTCGTGCTCGACCCGGAGGACGAGCTCGACGAGGACGTCTGCGTGGGCTGGACGGTGGAGTGATGCTGCACCGGCGCCTGGTGCGTCGCGGGCGGGGCCTGCGGCGTCGGCGTCTTCGTGACCGGCGTCGTGGGCTTGGCCAGCGGCCCGACGGTCTTGGCGGGGCCGTCGGGCTTGACGACCGGACCGATGTCGGCGACCGCCACGGCGGGGGTCATCAGGGCCAACGCGACGCCGATGGCGGTGCAGAGATGAGCACGGCGCATGCCGTCAGAGTATGAGATGTCGACCGCAGGTCAAGCGCGAGCGGGTACGTGCACGAGCTTGCTGAGCACCTTGCGGTTGCCGCTCGTATCGCGCGCAACGATCTGCAAGGTGGCGCGGCCCGCCTTGACGTTCCGCCCGATCGGGACGCGCACCGTGCGCGTGCCGGCGCCGAGCGCCGGCAGCGAGCGCTGGGCGACCGTGCGCGTGCCCCGGCGGAGGCGCACGTCGAGCGCGAGCTGCTCGCTCGCGTGCAGCTTCGCGGCCAGCGACCGGGTGCCGCTCGACGTGCGCGTGCAGCTCGCGCTCGCGAGCTCTGCGCCGACCGTCGTGTCCGTCGCAGCAGTGCTCGTGGACGTCGACGTCTTCGTCGCGGTCGAGCTCGACGATGCGCTCGCCGTGGTTGCTCCGCCGCTGCTCAGGCCGAACGTGAACGTGCCGGTGTAGCCGCCGGAGCCGTCGGCCTTCATGCTCAGGATGAGCGTGGCGCCGTCGCTGCCGTAGATGCCGTCGTTCGCGTTGCGCGTGTCGCGCGTGCCCCGTGCGCTGTAGTCCGACCGCGCGTCGACGGTGTCCGTGAGCGAGTCGTCGAAGAACAGCTGCGTGAGGAAGTCGTAGGTCGCGTTGCCGCTCGCGTCGAACGTGCGCACGCGCACGTGGATGTGGACGGTGCGGCCGGAGTACCAGCCCGGGTAGACGGTCGTGAACGCGACCTTGCCGTTGGCGTCGCTGACCTGGTAGCCGCGCAGGTACTGCTTGCCCGTCGTGCCCTCGGAGGCCTCGTCGGAGTACTTCCCGCTCGGGTCGGCGTGCCAGATGTCGACCCGGGCGCCGGCGAGCGGCGCGCAGCTCGCGTCCTCGTCGAGCAGCGTGAGGTCGAGCACGAGCGGCACGCCCGCCGTGACGGCGCCCGTCGCGGGGTCGCTCCTGATGTCGGAGCGGTCGAGCTTCTCCTCGACGAAGTACGGGCCGATCGTCTTGGCCGGCGTCAGCGACGCGCACGTGGCCGCCGCGTCGGCGTCGCCGCCGAACAGGCTCGCGACGGGCGTCCGCGTCGCGACGAACAGGCCGGCGCCGGTGACCCCGGCGCCGCGGACGAGCGTGCGGCGGTTGATGGCGGTCTCGGCGTTCATGGTCGCTCCTCGCTCTCGCTGGCTCGCAGCGGTCGCTGCGGTGGATTCCCCAGCGTCGCGGGCGCGCCGAAGAGCTCCGTGGGAGCCGCCGAAGACGTCCGTAAGAGTCGGCCTGCCGCGAGCGCACCGTCTGGACGTCCTGGGAACGACCCGGCGTCTTGCAAGTGCGGACCACGTGCGGCGACGCCGCGCCGTCCCCAGGACGCCCAGCCGGCACGCTCGAGCCAGGCCCGAGGAACTACCATGCAGGCTCGCCCGCCGATCTGGAGGTGATGGGCCCATCGCGCGACCACGCCGCTCTCCGACGTCCACGCACTGGGGCAACTACGACGTCGAGGTGCGCGCCGGCGCGGTCGTCGCGCTGCATCCGGCAGGCGAGGACGCCGACCCGTCGCCGATCGGCACCGGCATGCCGCAGGCCCAGAACCACGAGGGCCGCATCCTGCGCCCGGCGGTGCGCAGGGGCTGGCTCGAGGGCCGCGGCGGCGAGGCGCGGGGGCGCGACGCGTTCGTCGAGGTCGGCTGGGACGAGGCGCTCGACCTCGCGGCGCGCGAGCTCGCGCGCGTCAAGGCCGAGCACGGCAACGCGAGCATCTACGGCGGCTCGTACGGCTGGGGGAGCGCGGGCCGCTTCCACCACCCACAGGGCCTGCTGCACCGCTTCCTCAACTTCCACGGCGGCTACACGGCCTCCGTCAACAGCTACAGCTGCGCCGCGATGGAGGTCATCCTCCCGCACGTGATCGGCGGCGCGTCGAGCGCGATCTACTCCTCGGCGCCGCACTGGGACGAGATCGCGGAGCACACCGAGCTGATCGTCGCGTTCGGCGGGCTCGCGCTCAAGAACACGCAGATCAACTCGGGCGGGCTCGCGCGCCACGTCGCCCGCGGCGCACAGGCGGCCGCGCGCGCCGCGGGCGTCGACTTCGTCAACGTGAGCCCCGTGCGCGGCGACATCGACGAGCAGCAGGCTGCGCGCTGGCTCGCGCCGCGGCCCAACACGGACGCCGCGCTCATGCTGGGCCTCGCCCACGAGCTGGTCGCCACCGGCGCGCACGACCGCCGGTTCCTGAGCGAGTGCTGCGTCGGCTGGGATCAGCTCGAGGCGTACCTGACGGGCGCGGCCGACGGGATCCGCCGGGACGCGGCCTGGGCGGCGGCGGTATGCGACGTCGAGCGGTCGGCGATCGAGGCGCTCGCGGCCGAGATGGCCGCGCGCCGCACGCTCGTGACCGTCAGCTGGTCGCTGCAGCGCGCCGATCACGGCGAGCAGCCGTTCTGGATGGGCGTCGCGCTGGCCGCCATGACCGGCTCGATGGGCCTCCCCGGCGGCGGCTTCGGCAGCGGCTACGGGGCGATCCACTCGGTCGGCGTGCAGCCCGAGCGTCATCCCATCACCGCGCTCGAGCAGGGGCGGAACGCAGTCACGGTGCGAACCCCGGTCGCGCGCATCGCGGACATGCTGCTCGAGCCGGGCGCCGTCATCGACTACAACGGGCGGCGCATCGAGTACCCGGACATCCGCCTCGTCTACTGGTGCGGCGGCAACCCCTTCCACCACCACCAGGACCTGAACCGCCTGGCGCGCGCGTGGCAGCGGCCCGAGACGGTGATCGTCCACGAGTCGTGGTGGAACCCGATCGCGCGCTTCGCCGACATCGTCTTCCCGGCCGCCACGGCGCTCGAGCGCAACGACGTGGCGGCGGGCTGGGCCGACTCCTGGATCTCGTCGATGCACCAGGCGGTGGTGCCGCCCGCGGAGGTCTGCAGCGATTACGAGACGCTCTGCGCGCTGGCCGGGCGCCTCGGCTTCCTGGACGAGTTCTCGGAGGGGCGCGACGGCGACGAATGGGTGCGCTGGTTCTACGAGTCGACGCGCGAGAACCTGCTCGCGCAGGGCGTGGAGCTGCCGGAGTACGAGCAGTTCTGGGCCGCCGGGCGGATCCAGATCCCGACGCCGCCGCGCCACCGCGAGCTCGACTTCGCAGCGCTGCGCGCCGACCCCGCCGGCTCGCCCCTGCCGACGCCCTCGGGCCGCATCGAGCTCGCCTCTGCGACGATCGCGGGCTTCGGCTACGACGACTGCCCGGGCCACCCCGTGTGGCTGGAGCCCGCCGAGTGGCTCGGCTCGCGGCTCGCGGAGCGCTTCCCGCTGCACCTGATCTCGAACCAGCCGTACACGCGCCTGCACTCGCAGTACGACAACGGCGCCTACAGCCAGGCCTCCAAGGTCGCCGGGCGCGAGCCGATCAGGCTGCACCCCGACGACGCGCGGGCGCGCGGGATCGCCGAGGGCGACGTCGTGCGCGTCTTCAACGACCGCGGCACGTGCCTCGCGGGCGCCGTGCTCGACGCGAACCTGCGCCGCTCGGTCGTCCAGCTCTCGACCGGCGCCTGGTGGGACCCGGTCTCGCCGGGCGATCCGGCGGCGCTGGATCGCCACGGCAACCCGAACGTGCTCACGCTCGACAAGGGCACCTCGCGTCTCGCGCAGGGCCCGATCGCGCAGACGGCGCTCGTGCAGATCGAGCGCTTCGACGGCCCGCTGCCGCCGATCGAGGCCTACTCGCCGCCCGAGCTGATCACGCCCGAACGGTGAGGATCGAGCTCGCCTACGGCAGCGACGGCCTCACCGTCGACCTGCCGGACGACCGCACCACCGTCGTCGAACCGCTGCACCCCGCGGCCGCGCCCGACGAGCGCGCGGCCGTGCTCGACGCGCTGCGCAACCCCGTGGCCGGCCCGCCGCTGC
>DASXXY010000299.1:0-12722 GCA_036502805.1 Gaiellales bacterium
TCCGCGGCGGGAGCCCCGCGCTCGGCCTGCAACGCTGCCGCCGTGGAGGAGCTCGCGCCAGCGCTCGGAGACCCGCCCGTGAGTGACCCGCCAGGGCCGGCCACGGACGCCGTGATCGAGGTCGCCGCGCTGCGTGCGGCGCTGCGCACCTTCCTCGCCGAGAGCGACCGGATGGCGCGCGCGAGCGGTCTCACGCCGCAGCGCCACCTGCTCCTGCTGATGATCAAGGGCGCGCCCGACGGCAGCGAGCGGGCCACCGTGAGCGAGCTCGCCGAGCGCCTGCAGCTGGCGCAGAACACCGTCACGGAGCTCGTGCAGCGCGCCGAGCGGCTGGGGCTGATCGAGCGCGAGCAGTCCGCGCTCGACGCCCGCGTCGCCCATCTCCGCCTGAGCGCCGAGGGCGAGCGCCGGCTCGCACTTGCGTTCGCCGGCAACGAGGATGCGCGCACGCACCTCCTGCGCGCCATGCGCGCGCGCTGAGGGGTTTTCGCGAGAGCGTCGATGGATAACATCGTTATACGATGTATCTCACTCTCGCTGAGGAGCCCTCATGGAACGTCCGCAGCACGCCCGCTTCCTGCACGGGCGAGCCCTCGGTGCCGCGATCGGCGCCGTCGTCGCACTGGCCGGCGCCCTGGTCGTGCACGTGCTCGTCGCGAACGACAGCTCGGATCTCTTCTCGTGGCCGGCGACGCTCGTCACGGCGCTGTTCGTCGGCGTGATGGCCGGCCTGCTGTTCTCGTCGATCGTGATCGGCGGCCGGGAGGACGACCGCGCGACGCACGAGGCGCACGAGGCGCTCGCACGCGAGCGGGCGGCCGCCTCGCGCCGCGCGTAGCTCAGGCGCCGATCGCGACGCGGCCCTGGCGGCGCTCGGGTGCGAGCGTCGGGCGGTCGAGCGAGAAGCGCAGGGCCTCCGGCGGCAGCGGCTTCTCCTCTGCGAGGTCGGCGAGCAGCTCGCCGATCAGCGGCGAGAACTTGAAGGCGTGGCCGATGCAGGCGGCGCCGACGACGATCGGCCCGCGGCGGTCGAGCACGAAGTGCTCGTCCGGCACGAGCGTGATCGGCCCGGCCTCGTGGTGCAGCGGCGTCGGGTCGAAGCCCGGGAAGTCCTCGCGCACCCGCTCGACCAGCGCGAGCTCGTTCTCGCGGTCGTAGGGCCGCACCTTGGAGGCCTTCCAGAACGTCATCGGGTTGATCGTCGCCCAGCCGAGCTTGAAGCCGCGGCCGTATTCGGGCATGCCGTAGATGCCAGGACCGTGCGTGCGCTCCATGAGGCCGGGACGCTGCTCCCAGCCCGCGTGCAGGCTGCGGAACGACGTCACCTGCGCGAGCCCGGCCTGCAGCGGCAGGCGCAGCCCGAGCGGCACGAGCAGTGGCAGCGACCACGGCCCCGCGCAGACGACCGCGATGTCGGCGTCGATCCGCCGCCGGCGCGTGAAGGCGCGCACGCCGTCGCCCTGCGGCGCGAGCGCGATGCACTTCTCGCCCTCGTGGACGACGGCCCCGGCCGCGCACGCCAGGCGGACCTGCAGCAGCACGGAGCGGCGCGCGAAGATCACGGCGCCGTCGCGCTGGAAGATCGCCTCGGCATCGGGCTGCGGGCGCATCTCGGGGAAGATCCGCGCGACGTCGCGGTGGTCGAGCTCGTCGTACGCGACGCCCGCCTCGCGCAGCGCCGCCGCCATCGGCGGCACGACCGAGCCGCGCTGCAGCAGCCCGTTGCGGCGTAGCAGCAGCTCGCCCCCGCGCCGCTCGAGGTCGTTCCACAGCTCGAGTGCCCGCACCGCGAGGCGCACGTCGGCGGCCTCCGTGTGCGAGAGCCGGAACGAGCGCGTGTCGTGGCCGGAGCCGCCGAGGTCGTGGCCGATCGCGTGCTGCTCGAGCAGCGCGACGTCCCAGCCGCGCTCGGCCAGCGCGCGCGTGGCCGCCGCGCCCATGGCGCCCGCGCCGACGACGATCGCGCTGCGGCGCTCCGCCCTCACGCTCGCACCGCCCCGGTCGCGGCGGCGACGGCGTCCTCGAGGTCGGCGTGCAGCGACTCCGCGACGTAGACCGTCCACGGATGCGGGCGCGTGCCGCCGGTGTAGGCGATGACGCGCACGCCGTGGGCGTGCGCGTACCAGGCCTCCATGGCGGTGCCCTCGTCGGGTGCCGTGAAGGCCGCGAGCACGACGTCGCAGGCGTCGATCTCGGCCAGGTCGCCGCTCACGATCTCCTCCTCGTTGCCCTCCGTGCGGCCGCGGAAGTCGCGCCGCATCGGATCGACCGGCTCCCAGCCGCGCGCACGCACGAGCGGCTCGGCGCGCCGGCGGTACTCCTCGGCGAAGGGCGGCCCCGCGAGGTAGACGCGGCGCGGGCCATCGTCCGGGCGGGATTCCGTCATCGGCGTAGACTACGGGCCGTGGAGCCTGCCTCGCCGCCGCACTTCGAATCGCTCGGCCACGCCGGCCTGCAGCACTTCGCCGGGATCGAGACGTTCCCGAACCCGGGCGTCGAGCGCGTCGAGATGACGAGCGACGAGCTGACTGCGCTGTGCCCGATCACGCTGCAGCCCGACCTCTACGTGGCGACGATCGAGTACTTCCCGGACGCGCTCTGCCTGGAGTCGAAGTCGGTCAAGCTCTACCTCATGCAGTTCCGCGACGAGGGCCAGTTCTGCGAGGCCCTGACGGTGCGCATCCGCGACGACGTCGCCGCGGCGCTCGCGCTGCCCGCCGGCAAGGTGCACGTCACGCTGCGCCAGAAGTCGCGCGGCGGCATCGTCATCGTCTCCAGTGTGTAGCCGGGCCGAGCGCGCTCGCCGGACGGCGGCGGCGCACTCTCAGGACGCGGGCGCGGCGTCCTCCGCGGGCGACGCGGCATCGTCCTCGGCGACCGCCGTCGGCACCTCCGGCAGCACGCGCAGCGACTCGGCCGGGAGGTGGACGGTGACCGACGAGCCCTGCGGATAGGCGGTCTCCGAGCCGTCGTTGGCCTGCAGCGCCGTCACGAGCGCGCCGCCGAGCAGCCGCACCCGCACCTCGAGGAAGCTGCCCAGGAAGACGAGGTGCTCGACGAGGCCCGGCAGGCGGTTCTCGCCCTCGCTGCCCTGCGGCTCGATGCGCACGCGCTCGGGCCGGATCATCGCCTTGACGGCGCCGCGGCAGCCGAGGTCGCCCTGCGAGGCGAGCAGCTTGCGGTCGCCGACGGTGAGCACGCAGGCGGCGCCGTCGCGACCGGTCGCCTCGGCGCCGACGAGGTTCGAGACGCCCAGGAAGTCGGCCACGAAGAGCGTCGCGGGCTCCTCGTACATCTCCTGCGGCGGCCCGCTCTGCTCGACGCGGCCGCCGTTCATGACCGCGAGGCGATCGCTCATGGTGAGCGCCTCCTCCTGATCGTGCGTGACGAACACGAACGTGATGCCGAGGCTCTCCTGGAGCGTCTTCAGCTCGACCTGCAGGTCCTTGCGCAGGCGGGCGTCGAGCGCGCCGAGCGGCTCGTCGAGCAGCAGCACGCGGGGCCGCAGGACGAGCGCGCGCGCGAGCGCGACGCGCTGCTGCTGGCCGCCCGACATCTGGCCGGGCTTGCGCTTCTCGAAGCCCGTGAGCTGCACGAGCGAGAGCGCCTCGGCCACCATCTTGCCGCGCTCGGCCTTCGTGACCTTCTTGTACTTGAGCCCGAAGGCCACGTTGTCGGCGACGTTCAGGTGCGGGAAGAGCGCGTAGCTCTGGAACACCGTGTTGACGTTGCGGCGGTGCGGCGGCGTCTGCGCGACGTCCTCGCCGTCGAGCAGGATGCGGCCGCTCGTCGGGCGCTCGAAGCCCGCGATCATGCGCAGCGTCGTCGTCTTGCCGCAGCCGGAGGGCCCGACCATCGTGAAGAACTCGCCAGGCGGCATGTGCACGTCGATGCCGTCGACGGCATTGACGTCGCCGAACGACTTGACGAGCGTTTCCAGTCGGATCTCGCCCTGCAACTTGTCAGACCTCCAGGCCAGCGACGGCGGCGGCATCCTCGCCGCCGGCGAAGCGCCGATAGACGATGAACACGAGCGCGAGCGTCCCCAGCGTGATCGCGAGCGAGATCGTCGCGAGCGCGTTCAGCGCCGGCGTCGGGGCGCCGCGCGCCGAGGCGTAGAGCAACATCGAGACGGTCGTCGTGCTCGCGTCGCCCGAGAGGTACTGCGTGACGACGAAGTCGTCGATCGAGAGCGCGAAGACGACGGCCGCGCTGGCCAGGATCGCCGGCGAGAGCAGCGGCAGCAGCACGCGCCAGAGCACCTGCGTCGGCGGGGCGCCGAGGTCGGCCGCGGCCTCCTCGTACTCGGGCCCGATCGAGACGAGCCGGCCGCGCACCATGACGACGACGTAGGAGAGCGAGAACGTGATCTGCCCGATCGCCTGCGCCGTCGTGCCGAGGCCGATCTGGTTGAAGATCTGCAGGAACAGCAGCAGGAGCGCGACGCCCATCACGATCTCGGGCGTCACGAGCGGCAGCAGCATGAGCACGTTGACGGTGCCGCTGCCGCGGCCGCGCCAGCGCTGCAGGCCGAGCGCGAGCGTGACGCCGAGCGGCGTCGCGATCAGCACCGAGATCAGCGCCAGCACGAGCGTGTGCTTGAGCGCCGACTGGAGCGCGTCGTCGTGGAACACGCTGAGCGTCTGGTCGGTCCAGAACCAGCGCAGGGAGAAGCCCTCCCAGGCCGTGCGCGAGCGACCGTCGTTGAACGCGAAGAGGATCGCGATGATCACCGGCACGACCGACCAGATGATGTAGATCAGCGTGATCAGGGGCAGGAACCGGGCCTTGCCCCAGGGGTTCCGCAGCCAGGCGATGACGGGGCTCATCAGCGCGCCCGCTCGAGGTCGGCCTTGCGGGTCGTGCGCAGGTAGTAGAACATCAGGATCAGCAGGACGGCCGCGAGCAGGATCGTGAGCACGGCGCCGATCGTCTTCTGCGATCCCTGGCGCGCGTACTCGTCGATCTGGTTGCCGATCATGCTCGTGCGCGGCGAGGCCGAGATCAGGTCGTTCGTGTAGTAGTCGCCGAACATCGGCAGCGCGATCAGCACCGTGCCGGCGAGGATGCCGGGCACCGAGAGCGGCAGCGTGACGCGCCGGAACGCGGCGAACGGGCTCGCGCCGAGGTCGCGCGCGGCCTCGATGTGGCGCTGGTCGATGCGGTCGAGGGCGGCGTAGAGCGGCAGTATCAGGTACGGGATGTAGCCGTAGACGAGCGCGATCACGACCGACGAGGCCTGGCCGTTCAGCCACCCGCCGTCCTGGTTCAGCAGCCCCAGCTTCTCGAACAGCGCCTCGATCCCGAAGTCGTGCAGGAAGCGCGTGCCCCAGCCGCCCGGCGAGAGCAGGTTGATCCAGGCCAGCATGCGCATCAGGTAGTTGATCCAGAACGGCAGCACGAGCAGCAGCAGCACGATCCCGCGCCAGCGGCCGGCGTGGCGCGCGGCGTAGTAGGCGACGGGGTAGCCGATCGCGATCGAGAGCACCATCGCGACGACGACGTAGGCGACCGTGCGCAGGAAGACCTTCAGGAACGGCCCGTTGTGCACGATGTTCGAGACCGTGTCGAAGAGGTAGCCGACGTTCCAGTCGAGCGGGTTCCAGTACGGCAGCGGCTGGTTGAGCGTGTTCTGGTTGCCGAGCGCGACGCTCAGCACCGCGTACATCGCGACCAGGAAGAAGAGCGACAGCCACGCGACGCCCGGCACGGCGAGCACGCGCCAGATCCAGCGGGTCTCCACTCAGCCGGCCTTGAACTTCGACCAGGCGTCCTGCCAGCGGTTCGTGCCGGCGACGCTCAGGGCGAGCAGCTCCTGGTTGTTCGCGAACTGATCCGGGCGCAGGATCGCCGGGGTGAGGCTCTTCGGGATCAGCCCCTGCTTGAGCAGCGCGTCGCCCTCGATCGAGTTCTGGGGCGGCGTGTAGCCGTTGAACTGCACGAAGTTGTCGTAGGCGTTCTTCTCGTCCAGCATGAAATTCAGGAACTGGTGGGCGAGCACGGGCTTCTTCGACTTCCTGAGCACCCAGAGCAGGTCGTTCTGGACGACGCCGTTGGCGTCCGGGCCCCAGAACGAGAGCACGTCCGGCTTCGTGCCCTTGGGCAGGTAGTAGAGGACGGCGCTCAGGAGGTCGCCCGACCACGAGTGGTGCAGCCAGGTCTTGGCCTCGGGCAGCGTCTGGTAGTCGGTGATCGTGACCTTGATGTTGCAGATCGAGGTCAGCTGTGCGAGGTCGCGGCCCGCCTTGGCGATGATCGCGGCGTCGTCGGTGTTGAGGTCGGGCACGCGGCCGCTGCGGATCGCGTCGCGCTGCATCGGCATGCTGAGGGCGTCGCGCTGATCGTCGAGCAGGCCGACCTTGCCCGTCCACGGCTTCGACTCCCAGAAGATGTCCCACGGCACCTTCATGCCGGCGATGTCCTTGCCGATCTTGTCGTTGCGCCAGCCGATGCCGTCCATCCAGACGACGTAGGGCACCGTGTAGCGCGCGCCGCGGTCGTAGAAGGGGTTCTGCAGCGCCGGCCAGATGTTCTTCTCGAGGTTCGGCAGGTAGCTGTGGTTGAGCGGCCGCATCAGCTGCTGGGCGATGAAGCCGACCATCTGATTCGCGCTCAGGCCGATCACGACGTCGAAGTCGACGGCGCCGGCGGCGAGCTTCGCCGCGGCCTCGTCGGACGAGTTGTAGGTCGCGATCTTGACCTTGCAGTCGTAGGCCTTCTCGAAGCGCTTGACGAGGCCGGGCCAGATGTAGTCGGCGTAGTTGTAGATGTTGAGCGTGCCGCCCTCGGACTGCAGCCCGTCCTTGAGCGGCGGGTTGTCGTCCGTGATCGCTCATGTGATCGCGTTGTCGGTGCGCGGCAGGGGCAGGCCGAGCGGGCCGGTCGGCTTCGCGACGACGTACTTGTTCAGCTCGGCGCTGCCGCCCCCGGCCTCGCCGACGGCGGTCGTCGTGTTCGCGCAGCCGGCCGCCACTCCCGCGACGCCCGCCACAGCGGTGGCGCCGAGGGCGCCGCGCATCAGCGCGCGCCGGTTGAGCCGGTGTTCCTGTGGATGCATGCGGTGGGGAGCTCCCGTCGGCGCCGTCGCGGGCTCGCGACTGACCCGGGAGTCAAGCGCAAACCGACCGCGGGCGTCAAGCGCGGCGGGCCGGATCGCGCCGCGCGCCCACGCCGCGCTCGTGCATGATCCGCGCCGGGATGCGCATCACGAACGTCGAGACGATCCACCTCCGGCTGCCCGAGATCGAGCTGCGCGCGGATGGCACGCAGGACGCGTTCATCGTCCGCATCGACACCGACGAGGGCGTCAGCGGCTACGGCGAGGCGGATACCTCGCCGACGGTCGCCCAGGCCTTCGTCGACATGCCCGCGTCGCACTCCATGCTCGTCGGGATGCGCGAGACGCTGCTCGGGCGCGACCCGCTCGACATCGAGCCGATCTGGCACGACCTCTACGAGACGACGGCGCACGCCGGCACGCGCGCGGCGGCCATCCACACGATCTCCGCGATCGACATCGCGCTGCACGACCTCGCCGGCCGCGCGCTGGGCCTGCCCATCCACAAGCTGCTCGGCGGCGGCTTCCGCGACCGCGTGCGCGTCTACGCCAGCGCGCTCATGCCGGAGACGCCCGACGAGGTGCGCCGCCACGTGACGACGCAGGTCGAGAACGGCCATCGCGCGCTCAAGCTCGGCTGGGGGCCGCTCGGCCTGGACGCGCGCCGCGACGTCGCGCTCGTGGCCGCAGCCCGCGAGGCCGCGGGGCCCGACGTCGACGTGATGATCGACATCGGCCGGCGCTGGCAGTTCAAGCACGCGCTGGAGATGTCGCGGCGCTTCGCCGAGCACGAGCTCTACTGGCTCGAGGAGCCGCTCGCCGTCGAGGACATCGATGGCTACCGGCGGCTCTGCGAGGCGAGCCCGCTGAAGATCGCCGCGGCCGAGCACGAGGCCACGATCTGGTCGTTCCGCGACTGGATGGTGCGCGGCGGCCTCGACGTCGTGCAGCCCGACCTCGCGCGCTGCGGCGGCTTCAGCCAGGGCCGGCGGATCGCCCAGGCGGCGTTCGAGCTCGGCCGCGAGTGCGTGCCGCACGCGTTCTCGACCGGCATCCTGATCGCGGCCTCGCTGCAGCTCGTGGCGACGATGCCGGGCGGCACCTACTGCGAGTACACGGTCGCCGAGTCGCACGACGCGCTCGACGTCCTGGCCTCGGGCTTCGCGTTCGCGGACGGCTTCGTGCAGGTGCCCGCGGGCCCCGGCCTCGGCGTCGAGATCGACGAGCAGAAGCTCGCGCGCCACCGCGTGGCCTAGGTGGGCGGCGCCTCGTCCTCCCACTCGGTCACGCCCCAGGTGATCGTCAGCCACACGCAGTCGGCGCCGGCCGCCGCGCCGTGGCAGTGGCGCTCGCCGGGCGGCGTGACCAGGTAGTCGCCGGGCGCGAGCTCGTGCTCGCCGTCCGGCAGGCCGAAGCGCCCGCGGCCCGAGACGAGCAGGAGCTGCTGCCCGCCGGGATGGCGGTGCCAGTTCGAGACGGCGCCGTGCGCGAAGTGCACCCGCGCGACGTCCGGGCGGTCGTCGGCCTCCGCCGGGGCCAGCATCTCGAGCTCCACCCGTCCCGTGAAGCGCCCGCCGTAGGTCTCGCTCCGCTCGCCGTGCCGCACGATTCGCATGCCGCAACGGTAGCCGGGCGGCGGCGCGCTTGACACGCGGCGCGGCGACCGGTTTGCTGACGGGCGTGACGGCCCTCGGCGTGCAGGAGATCGAGCCGGGCCTGTGGCGCTGGACGGCGCCCCACCCGGGGTGGGATCCCGCGCCGGCGCCGACGACGGGCTGGATCGAGGAGGTGTCCAGCGTCTACTGCGAGCTGCCCGGCGCCGTCCTGCTCGTCGACCCCGTCGTGCCCGCCGATCCCGGCGACGCCGGCCGCCTGTGGCGCGCGCTCGACCGCGACGTCGAGCGGCTGCGCCGTCCCGTCTGCGTGCTCACGACCGTGCACTGGCACCGGCGCGGGGCCGACGCCGTGATCGCGCGCTACGGTGGACTCGATGGCGTCGTTCCCGACGGCGCGCGTGCGATCGCACTCGGCGACCCGATCGGAGAGACGGCCTATGCACTCCCCCACTTCCGCGCCCTCGTCCTCGGCGACGTCGTGATCGGAGGCGACGCGATCGCCGGGGAGCCGCGCGAGGGGCTGCGCGCGTGCCCGCCCGGCTGGTACGGAGCGACGGCGGTGGAGCGCGCGTGGCACTCCGGCATCGGCCTGCGCAGCGCGCTGCGGCGCCTCGCCGACGAGCCCGCCGAGCGCATCCTGACGGCGCACGGCGAGCCGCTCCTGCACGGGGGCAGCGCGGCGCTCGCGGCGCTTGCCGAGCGCGCGGCGTGACCGCCGTCGTCGCGACGACCGGCGTCGCCGGTCAGGACGAGCTGCTCGACGAGCGGGCGCTGAAGCTGATCGGCGACCTCGAGCGCCGCTTCGGGCCCCGCCGGCGGGCGCTGCTGCAGGCGCGGCTCGAGCGCGAGGAGCGCTTCGCCGCGGGCGAGCGGCCGGCGTTCCCCGAGGAGACCCGCGAGCTGCGCGAGTCGCAGTGGTCGGTCGCGTCGGCACCCGCCGATCTCGACGACAGGCGTGTCGAGCTGACCGGCCCCGCCGACCCCAAGATGGTCATCAACGCGCTCAACTCGGGCGCGAGCGTCTTCATGTGCTGCCTCGAGGACGCGCTCTCCCCGACCTGGGGCAACGTCGTCGCCGGTCATGCGGCCGTACGCGACGCGACCCGGCGGACGCTCGAGTTCCGCTCACCCGAGGGCAAGCGCTACGCGCTCGGGGACGACCTCGCGACGCTCGTCGTGCGGCCGCGCGGCTGGCACCTCGAGGAGCGCCACGTGCACGTCGACGGCCGGCCCGTCTCGGCGAGCCTGTTCGACCTCGCGCTCTTCCTGCGCTGGAGCGGACAGGCGTCGGTCGCCCGCGGCAGCGGCCCCTACGTCTACCTCGCGAAGCTCGAGAGCCGCCACGAGGCCGAGCTCTGGAACGACGTCTTCGTGGCCGCGCAGAAGGCCGTCGGCCTGCCGCGCGGCACGATCCGCGCGACGGTGCTGATCGAGACGATCACGGCGTCGTTCGAGCTGGAGGAGATCCTCCACGCCCTGCGCGAGCACTCGGCGGGCCTCAACGCCGGGCGCTGGGACTACATCTTCAGCGCGATCAAGAAGTTCCGCGACGACCCGGCCTTCGTGCTGCCCGACCGCGCGGCGGTGACGATGGGCGTGCCGTTCATGTTCAGCTACACCGAGCAGCTCGTGCGTGCCTGCCACCGCCGCGGCGCGCACGCGATCGGCGGCATGGCCGCGTTCATCCCGAGCCGTGACGCGGACTTCAACGAGCAGGCGTTCGCGAAGGTGCGCGAGGACAAGGAGCGCGAGGCCGGCCAGGGCTTCGACGGCACCTGGGTCGCGCATCCCGGCCTCGTGCCGCTGGCGCGCGAGATCTTCGGCGCGCAGCTCGGCGACCGCCCGAACCAGAAGACGCGGCTGCGCGAGGACGTCGTCCCCGACGCCGCCGCGCTGCTCGCGCTCGACCGCACGCCGGGCGAGCTGACGCTCGCGGGCGTGCAGACGAACGTCTCCGTCGGCCTCCGCTACCTCGACTCCTGGCTCGGCGGCGTCGGCGCGGCCGCCATCGACAACCTCATGGAGGACGCCGCGACGGCCGAGATCTCGCGCGCCCAGCTGTGGCAGTGGATCCGCCACGGCTCGCGCACGAGCGACGGCGAGGTCGTGACGGCGGCGCTCTACGCGCGCGAGCGCGACGCGGTGCTCGAGCGCCTCGCCGGCGACGGCCGCGAGCACCTGGCGGACGCCAGGCGGATCCTCGACGGGCTCGTGCTGGACGAGGGCTTCGCGGAGTTCCTGACGCTGCGCGCGGGCGAGCTCCTGCCCTAGTGTCCGCCGGCGCACGACACTAGGGCGGCCATGCGCATCCCCGCCTACCTCCGCTTCGACCGCCGCGAGTCGCGCCTGCCCGCGTCGCTCGCGACGCTCGTCGTGGCCGGGCTCTACCTCGCGCTGCCCGAGCGCCTCTCGCTCGGCCCGGGCGTGATCTTCCCGATCGTGGCGGTGCTCGGCATCCTGCCGCTGACGATCGCCGACGCGCTCGGACGCTCGCACCCGATGCAGCGCGCGCTGGCGCTCACGCTGCTCGGCGTCACGGCCGCCGCGAACGGCGCGTCGCTCGTACTGCTCGTGCGCGAGCTGCTCGCTCAGCAGGCGCACATGAGCGGGCGCCAGCTGCTCGCCGGCGCGCTCACGGTCTGGCTCGCGAACGTGATCGTCTTCGCGCTCTGGTACTGGGAGCTCGATCGCGGAGGCCCGCGCCGCCGCGAGGTCGACGGCGGCGACACGCCCGACTTCCTCTTCCCGCAGATGACGGACGGCAAGGAGATCATGCCCGGCTGGCAGCCGGCGTTCTCCGACTACCTCTACTTCTCGAGCACGAACGCGACGGCCTTCAGCCCGACGGACACGCTGCCGATCACCGGCCAGGCGAAGCTCCTGATGTCGAGCCAGTCGCTCTCGTCCTTCGTGCTCGTGGTGCTCGTGACGGCGCGGGCCGTGAACATCCTCCACTAGGGCGCGCGTGCGCCGTGCCGAAGCGCGCCGCGTCGCTCAGCGCGGGATGGTCACCGTCGCGACGGTACCCGCGCCCGGGGCGCTCTCGAGCACGAGCGCGCCGCCGAGCGCCTCCGCGCGCTCGCGCAGCGAGACCAGGCCGATGTGGCCGGCTCGCACCGTGGCCGTGGCCGCGACGGGGTCGAAGCCGACGCCGTCGTCGCGCACGCGCAGCCGGTCGACGGCGCCGTCGTGGCGCAGCTGCACCGTCACGCGCGTGGCGCGCGCGTGGCGCGCCACGTTGACGAGCAGCTCGCTCGTGCAGCGCAGCATGGCGCGGTCGTTCGGAGCGGGCTCGCCCTCGTCGAGGTCGAGCTCGAGCGCGAACCCGGCCCGCTCGGCGGCCGCGCGCGCGGCCTGCCCGATCGCCGCCGTCAGGCCGGCCTGCTCGAGCAGGTAGGGATGGAGGTCGGCGACCGTGCCTCGCAGCTGCGCGACGGTCGCCGTGATCGTCGCGTGCGCGCGCGCCTCCGGGCCGTCCGGCACGGCGCGCGCGGAGATGTCGAGATCGTGGCGGGCGGCGAGCAGGTTCTGGATCGGGCCGTCGTGCAGATCCTGCGCCAGCACCCTGCGCTCGCGCTCCTCGGCCGTCAGCGCCTCCGCCACGAGCCGCTGGCGCTGGGCCGAGAGCAGCCGCACGGCGCCGTCGCGGCGCGACAGCAGCAGCGACAGCAGCGCGAGCGCAAAGCCGAGCCACGCGAGGTAGGCCGCCTGCACGAGCACGAACGAGAGCGCGCCGTTGTTCGAGCGGCTCGGGTGCGGTGCGGACTGGGCGACGTAGACGAACGTCGCGGCCGCGGCCACGGCGGCCGTCACGAGCGGCCGCCCGCGGAACGCCACGGCCACGACCGGGAACAGGAACGCGAAGCGCAGCTGCGAGAAGCCGCCGCCGGAGCTGTACGTCAGCGCGCCCGCGAACGCGATGTCGGCGACCGCCATCCAGTGGGCGGCCGGGGTCGTCTCCCTGGCCGCGAGCACGAGCGTGCCGACGGCGTAGAGCGCAAACAGCGCGAGCACGACGAAGAAGCGGCCCTCGGTGGGCTCGCGGCTCG
>DASXXY010000300.1:0-15297 GCA_036502805.1 Gaiellales bacterium
TCTCGTGCATTCGACACTCTCCAAGGGACGGGCGGACTGTCGCGCACTGTATCGCGCGCGGCGCTCGCCTCGCGATTGCGCGCCGTGAGCGCTCGGAGGCCGAGCGCTAGCTGAGGCGGACGAAGAGCGGCGGCGCGAGCACGCCGGGCAGCGTCGCGAGCGTCGCCATGATCGCGGGCGTGGGATCGTCGTCGAGCGCGAACGCCATCATCGCGTCGCCGCCCGCGCCGGCGCGAGAGAGCGTCATGTTGCCGATGTTGACGCCCGCGTCGCCGAGCAGCGTGCCGACGCGGCCGACCATGCCGGGCACATCGTCGTTGCGCAGCAGGAGCAGCCGTCCCGAGAGCTCGATCTCGAGCGGCAGGCCGTGCACGCGCACGAGCCAGGGCGTGTGCTCGTTGCCGAGCACGGTGCCGATGACCGTGCGCTCCTGCGGATCGCGGACGGTGACCGCCAGCAGGTTCGTGTAGTCGGACGAGCCCGAGCGATGCTGCTCCGCGACCTCCACGCCGAGCTCGGCGGCGACCGACAGCGCGTTGACGTCGTTCAGGCTCTCGTGCGCGGAGCCGAACGCGCCACGCAGGGCGGCCGAGGTCAGCAGGCGCGAGCCCGTGCTCGCGAGGCGGCCGGCGGTCGCGATCTCGATGCGCGTGACGGGGCCTTCGGCGAGCGCCATGGCGAGGCGGCCGAGGCGCTCGGCGACCGGCAGGAACGGCTCCAGCACGCGACGCTGATCCTCCGGCACGAACGGCAGGTTGAGCGCGTGCGCGACCGACTGCCCGGCCAGCGCCGCCACGACCTGCTCGGCGACGACGACGCCGGCGCGGTCCTGCGCCTCATGCGTGGAGCCCGCCAGATGTGGCGTGAGCACGACGTTCGGCGCGCTGCGCAGCGGCGAGTCGGCGGCCAGCGGCTCCGCGCCGAAGACATCCAGCGCGGCACCGCCGAGCTGCCCGCTGACGAGGGCTGCGACGAGCGCCGCCTCGTCGATCAGCGCGCCGCGCGCGGCGTTCACGAGCAGCGCGCCGGGGCGCACCAGCGCGAGGCGCGTCGTGTCGATCAGGCCGCGGGTGGCGTCCGTGACGGGCAGGTGGAGGCTGACGACGTCGGCGGCCTCGAGCGCGGCCTCGATCGTGTCGGCGCTCTCGACCCCGAGCTCGGCCATGCGCTCCGCCGTCACGTACGGGTCGTAGGCCACGATGCGCATGCCGAAGGCGCGGGCGCGGTGGGCGACGAGCCGGCCGATGCGCCCGAAGCCGAGCAGCGAGAGCGTCTTGCCGTCCAGCTCGACGCCGGCGAAGCGCTCGCGCTCCCAGGCGCCGTCGCGCAGCGAGCGCTCGGCCACGCTCACGTTGCGCGCGAGCGCGAGCAGCAGCGCGAGCGCGTGCTCGGCGGCCGAGACGACGTTGGCCTCGGGCGCGTTGCAGACGACGATGCCCGCGGTCGTCGCGGCGGCGACGTCCACGTTGTCGACGCCGACGCCCGCACGGCCGATCACGCGCAGCCTGGGCGCGCTCGCGATCAGCGCCGCGTCGACGGTCGTCGCCGAGCGCACGACGAGCGCCTCGGCCTCGGCCAGCGCGGCGGCGAGCTCGGCGCCGGATGCGAGCTCCACGACCTCGCAGGCGCCGCGCAGCAGCTCGATCCCCGAGTCGGCGATCGGCTCGGCGACGACGCACACGGGCTTGCTCACCGCGGCAACGCCGCCAGCAGCGCGTCGAAGCCGGCGTTCAGCTGATCCTCGTCGGTCGCGCCGAGGTGGCCGAAGCGCAGCACCTTGCCGGCGGTCTGCCCGCGGCCGCCCTCGATGATGAAGCCGGCCCTCAGCACCGCGCGGCGCAGCTCGTCGGCGTCGGCGCCCTCGGGCACCGCCACGGCCGTCACGAGCGAGCACGAGGGATCGTCCGGCGAGTAGAGGCCGAGACCCGCTGCGAGCACGCGTGCGCGGAAGCGGCCCGCCAGGGCCTGCGTGCGCGCCCAGATCGCCTCGAGCCCCTCCTCGAGCACGAGGTCGAGCGCGACGTCGAGCGCGTTGACGGTCGCCGTCGCGGGTGTGAACGGGCTGCCGCCGCCGTTCTGGGCGTCGAGCGTGCGCTTCCAGTCGAAGTAGAAGCGCGGCGTCGTCGTCTCGCGGCTCCGCGCCCAGGCCGCCGGCGAGATGCTCGCGAACGAGAGCCCGGGCGGGGACGACATGCCCTTCTGCGTGCCCGAGACGACGAGGTCGAGCCCCCATGCGTCGGTCTCGATCGGCATCGCGCCGAGGCTCGAGACGGCATCGATCGCGAGCAGGCACGTCCGCCCGCGCGAGAGCTCGCCGATCCGCTGGATGTCGGCGACGGTCGCGGTGGAGGTCTCGGAGTGGACGACGACGGCGAGCTTCAGCGTCTCGTCGGCCATCGCGTCGGCGACGGCCTGCGGCTCGGGCGGTCGGCCCCACGTGCCCTCGAGCTTCACGACCTCGGCCCCGAAGGCCTGCGCCATCGAGACCCAGCGGTTGCCGAACGCGCCGGCGGTCACGCACAGCACGCGGTCGCCCGCCTCGATCGTGTTCGCGAAGACCGACTCGAAGGCGCCCGTCCCCGAGGCCGTGAACAGCAGCACGTCGTGCTCGGTGCGGAACACGAGCTGCAGCTTGCGCAGCACCTCGCCATAGGTCTCGACGAACAGCTTGCTGCGGTGGTGCTGCTGCGGCGTGTCCATGATCGCGAGCACGGCGGGCGGCACCGGCACGGGGCCCGGCGTGAGCAGGAAGGGGCTGTCAGTCACGGGCGAGCTCCTCGCGGAGCAGGGTTTGCACGATCTGCGGCTCCGCGCGGCCGCCTGTCGCCTTCATGACCTGACCGACGAAGAAGCCGATCAGGGCGTCCTTGCCGGAGCGGAACTGCTCGGCCTGCCCGGGATGTGCGGCGACGACCTCGGCGACGACCGCCGCGAGCGCGCCGGTGTCGGAGATCTGACCGAGACCCCGCGCCTCGACGATGGCGGCGGGATCGCCCCCGCTCTCGCCGGCGACGAGCGCGGCGAACACCTGCTTGGCGCCGGCGGAGCCGAGCGTGCCGTCACCGACGAGGCCGATCAACGCGGCCAGCGCCGCGGGGCGCACGGGCGACTCGCCGGGCTCGATGCGCGCCTCGTTGAGGTGGGCGGAGAACTCGTTCAGCACCCAGTTGGCCGCGGAGCGGGCATCGCCCGAGGTCGCCGCGACCTCCTCGAAGTAGTCGGCGAGCCCGCTCGCGATGCCGAGGCCGAGCGCCTGCGCGAGCGAGAGGCCGTAGTCGCGCTCGAAGCGGCGGACGCGCGCGGCCGGCAGCTCGGGCAGGCTCGCGCGCAGGCCCTCGATGAGCTCGGCGGAGGGCTCGATCGGCACGAGGTCGGGCTCGGGGAAGTAGCGGTAGTCGTGCGCGAGCTCCTTGGAGCGCAGCACGGTCAGCTCGTCGCTGCCCGGGTCGTAGTGCAGCGTCTGCGTCACGATCTGCTCGCCCGCGTCGTACAGCTCGGCCTGGCGGCGCAGCTCGCGCGCGATGCCGCGCTCGAGGTAGCTGAACGAGTTCATGTTCTTGAGCTCGGTCTTCGTCGTCAGCTCCGTCACGCCCGGGCGGCGGAGGCTGACGTTGGCGTCGACGCGCAGCGAGCCCTTCTCCATGTCGCACTCCGAGACGCCGAGCGCCACGATCGTCTCGCGCAGGAACGCCGCGAAGCGCGAGGCCTGCTCGGGCGAGCGCAGATCGGGCCGCGTGACCATCTCCATGAGCGGCGTGCCGCAGCGGTTGAAGTCGACGACCGCCCCGTGCGAGCCCGTCAGCCGTCCCCCGCCCCCGCCCTCGTGCACGGTCTTGGCGGCGTCCTCCTCGAGGTGCACGCGCTCGAAGCCCACGACGTCGTCGCCGTCGGCCGTCGGCACGGCCAGCTCACCGCCGCTGCAGAGCGGTTCGTCGAACTGGCTGATCTGGTACGCCTTGGGCGAGTCGGGATAGAAGTAGTTCTTGCGGTGGAACGTCGAGTGCGCCGCGATCTCCGACCCCAGCGCGAGGCCGACGGCGATCGTACGCTCGACGGCCGCGCGGTTCGCGACCGGCAGCGCGCCGGGCTGCGCCGTGCAGACCGGGCAGATGCGCGTGTTGGGCTCGCCGCCCGGCTCGTTCGGGCAGCGGCAGAACATCTTGCTGCGGGTCGAGAGCTGGACGTGGATCTCGAGGCCGATCACGGCCTCCCACCCCTCGGGCACGCTCATGCCGCGCCCGTCAGCGCCGGCGGGCGCGGGTCGAACGCGAATGCGCCCTCGAGCGCGTGCGCGGCGGCCAGCAGGCGGTTCTCGCTGAACGCCGGGCCGGCCAGGTGGAGGCCGACCGGCAGGCCATCGGAGAGGCCGCACGGCAGCGAGAGCGCAGGCAAGCCGGAGAGGTTCACGGGCAGCGTGAAGAGGTCGCAGGCGTACATCGCGAGCGGATCGTCGACGAGCTCGCCGAGCGTGAACGCGACCGTCGGGGCCGTCGGCGTGAGCAGCAGGTCGCAGCTCGCGAAGGCCGTGTCGAAGTCGCGCCGGATGAGCGTGCGCACGCGCTGCGCCTGGCCGTAGTAGGCGTCGTAGTAGCCCGCCGAGAGCGCGTAGGCGCCGATCAGGCAGCGGCGCTTGACCTCACGGCCGAAGCCGCGCTCGCGCGTCGCGTCGTACATCGCGAAGATGTCGTCGCCGTCGACGCGCAGGCCGTAGCGGACGCCGTCGTAGCGGGCCAGGTTGGCCGAGGCCTCGGCGGGTGCGATGAGGTAGTAGGCCGCGAGCGCATGCGGCGTGAGCGAGAACTCGAGCTTCGCCTCGACGAGCTCGCCGCCCAGCGAGCGCACCGTCGCGAGCGCGGCCTCGTAGCTCTCACGCACGCCCGGCGAGACGCCCTCGATGCCGTCGAGCGAGATCGCGCCGACCTTGATGCCCCTGAGATCCTCGCGGTCGGGCAGCTCGATCGGCTCGGGCGGCCCGACGCACGTCGAGTCGCACGTGTCGGCGCCGGCGATCACGCGCAGCGCGAGCGCGCAGTCGCGCACCGTGCGTGCGAACGGGCCGATCTGGTCGAGCGAGCTCGCGAAGGCGATCGCGCCGTAGCGCGAGACGTTGCCGTAGGTCGGCTTGAGGCCGACGACGCCGCACAGCGCCGCCGGCTGGCGGATCGAGCCGCCCGTGTCCGTTCCGAGCGAGAGTGGCGCCATGGAGGCCGCGACGGCCGCGGCCGAGCCGCCGCTCGAGCCGCCCGGGACGCGCTCGCGATCCCACGGGTTGCGCGTCGGGCCGTAGGCCGAGTTCTCCGTTGAGGAGCCCATCGCGAACTCGTCCATGTTCGTCTTGCCGAGCTCGACGAGGCCCTCGGCCTCGCAACGGCGCACGGCGGTCGCCGTGTACGGCGGCCGGTAGCCCTCGAGCACCCTCGAGCCGGCCGTCGTCGGCACGCCGCGGATGCAGAGCAGATCCTTGTAGGCGATCGGCACGCCGGCAATGCCGGCGCGTCCTTCGCTGTCGAGCGCGCGCGCACGCGCGAGGACTCGCTCGGGATCCACGTGCAGATAGACGTTGAGGTCGCCGTTGAGCGCCTCGATACGCTCGAGATAGGCCTGCGCCACCTCCTCGCACGTCAGCTCACGCGCGTCCAGCAGGCGCGCGATCCCCTCGGCGCTCGCGCGCTCGACGTCGAACGCCGCCATCACGCGCCGATCGGAGGGACGAGGAAGCCGTCCGCGGTGCGCGCCGGCGCCAGCTCGAGCAGCTGCTCGCGGGGCCAGGGTTCGCGCGGGACGTCGTCGCCCAGCACGTTGACGAGATCGAGCGCGTGCGAGGTCGGCGGCACGTCGGTCAGATCCAGCTCGGCGATGCGGCCGATGTGGTCGAGGATGCCCGCGAGGTCGCGCGCCAGCGCCTCGAGCTCGTCGGGCTCGAGGGCGATGTGCGCGAGGGCGGCCGCGTGCCGCACGTCTTCAGGGGTCAGGCTCACGAGCACCTGAGTCTAGTCAGGGCGTCCTCGCGGCCCGGCCAGCGGGCCCTCGCGAGGCCGGATCCGAGCCGTTTGCGGCTGCACGAGCGTGAACGGGGCCTGGCCCGCGATCTGACCCCCGCACCGCGGGATCGCTGGCCAATGCGAGAACGATCGAACACCCGGGTCAGAGCCGCACGGCCCCGTGCCAGAGCCGTACTGTCCGGGGTCAGACCCGCACCGTGGGGGTCAGATCCCGCTCCGTGCTGCCGCCCGGCCGCGCAGCAGCGACCGCCACGGCAGCTCAGGCGCCGGCGAACGAGGCCGTTGCGGCCTGCAGCGTGTTCGAGAGCAGAATCGCGATCGTCATCGGGCCGATCCCGCCGGGAACGGGCGTGATCGCGCTCGCGACCTCGCTCACGGGGCCGTAGTCGACGTCGCCGGCCATGCCGTCGTCGGTGCGGTTGATGCCGACGTCGATCACGACGGCGCCCGGCGCGACCATGCCGGCGGTCACGAAGCGCGCGCGGCCGATGGCCACGATCAGCACCTCCGCACGGCGCGTCAGGGACGGCAGGTCGCGCGTGCGCGAGTGCACGATCGTGACGGTCGCGTTGCGGTGCAGCGCGAGCAGGGCCACGGGCTTGCCGACGATGTTGGAGCGCCCGACGACGACGACCTCCTTGCCCTCGAGGCCGATCCCGTAGTGGTCGAGCAGCTCGATCACGCCCGCAGGCGTGCACGAGCGCAGGCCCGGGCGGTTGAGCACGAGCTGGCCGACGCTCTCGGGGTGGAAGCCGTCGACGTCCTTGGCGGGGTCGATGCGGGTGAACGCCCGCGCCTCGTCGAGGTCGCCCGGGAGCGGGCTCTGGACGAGGATGCCGTGCACCGCCGGGTCGGCATTGAGGCTGTCGATCAGCGCATCCAGCTCGGCCTGCGGCGTGGCCGCGTCGAGCTCGTGGTGGAACGACTGCATGCCGGCCTCGGCCGTCTGCTCGTTCTTGCGCTTGACGTAGATCTGCGAGGCGGGATCGGCCCCGACGAGGACGGTCGCGAGACCGGGCTGCGGGCCGCCCTGCGCGACGAGCTCGCGGACGCCCTCGGCTACGCGCTCGCGGACGGCTGCGGCGACGGCCTTGCCGTCGAGGATCTGTGCGCTCATGCCAGCGAGGCTAGTAGATCCGCGCAACGGCCCGGCGCAGCCTGCGTACGGGCCCGCACAGATCATCCGGATGAGTGATGGGAAGGGCGATCGCAGCCTGGATACTGCCGCCACGCTGGCCCAGCGGGCCCTGGCGGAGTCTCGGGCCGGTGGAGCGCTGTTCAGCGGATGCGCAGCGTCCCACCGGCCCGGACGCTCCGGATCCACCGTTTCTACCCCTTCGCGGGGATCCCCCGAACGGGGGGCTTATCTCCGGGGGTGTTTAGGCCGATGCCACCACTACAAGGGGCCCTGGAGCGTCGAATGCGGCGCAAGCCGCCGCGCCCCGCCCGTTCTTCCGTCTACCACGAGGGGCCATGAACTACAGCATCCGCAATCTGGTCATCGCCGGCGGGCTCGCGATTCTGGCGATCGTCGCGGTGCTCATCTACACGAGCAACGTGAAGCAGAGCGCCAAGGAGGGACAGGCGCGCGTGAAGGTGTATGTAGCTCGCGTCGACGTTCCGGCGGGCACGCCCGCAGCCGACGTCATCTCGCGCGGCGACCTGATCCAGAAGGAAGTCGTCCAGGACGACCAGCTCCCCGGCGTGCTGACGGTCACCACGGGCCTCAAGGGCCAGGTCCTGAAGCAGGATCTCTTCACCGGCCAGCAGGTCGCAGCCGCCGCCTTCGTCCCGCAGAGCGAGGCCGCGACGACCGTCGCGATCCGCGGCGTGATGCGCGCGGTCGGCGTCGACGTCCAGACCTCGAACGGCCTCGTCGGCACGCTCGCCGACGGCGACCACATCGACGTCTTCGCGCGCATCGGCACCGGTGACACCCGCTTCGTCAAGAAGGTGCTCACGAACGTCACCGTGCTCAAGGCGCAGATCGGCGCGACCGACACGACCGCGGTCAACGGCTCGGCCCACCTCCTGCTCGCGCTCAGCGATCGGGACGCGCAGAAGATGATCTGGCTCTCCGGAAACAGCGCCGACGACTTCTGGATCACGCAGCGCCCGAAGGAGAACGCCCTGAACTCGCCGCCGTCGGTCGAGACGCTCAAGACGCTGCTCGGCCAGGGCCTCCCGTCCGCCGTCTCGAAGCTGGTGGACAGCCTGCTCGCGCCGGCCCTCGCCTCGGCCAAGGTGAATCCGTGAGCGAGCCCATCCGGATCTTCATCTCCGGCTCGTGCGCCGGCCTCGCGGAGGTTCGCCAGGCACTCTCGTCGCACGCGGCCATCAAGGTGGTCGGCACGGCAGTCGACGCTCCGAGCGCAGGTGACCGCCTGCGCGAGGAGCAGGTCGATGTGCTGCTCCACGGCTCGAGCCGCGGCGACCGCCTTCCGACCCAGGACATCCACACGCTGCAGGCGGCCAGCCCGGCGCCGATCGTGATCGTGACCTCGGGCTGCACGCCGGAGTTCCTCCAGGAGGCGCTCGCACACGGCGTGCAGGACGTGATCATCCTCCCGCAGCTGACCGAGTCGCTCGTCTTCACGATGCAGCGCGCGCACGTGCTCAACCACAACGCGCCGCGTCAGCAGAGCTCGCAGAACGCCCCCGCCCGCTCCGGCGGGGAGGGCCGCGTGATCACGGTGTTCTCGCCCAAGGGCGGCGTCGGCAAGTCGACCATGGCGACCGGCCTCGCCGGCGCCTACGCCGGCCCGCTCAAGCGCCACACGCTCCTGATCGACCTCGACCTCCAGTTCGGAGACGTCGGGATCATGATGGGCATCGATCCGACGCAGACCATCGTGGACCTCGTGACCACGACGGGCGAACTCGACCCGGACAAGCTCGGCGGCTACGTCGTCCACCACCCCTCGGGTGTGGACGTGCTCGCCGCGCCGCTCCGGCCCGAGGACGCCGAGCTCGTGACCGAGGACCGCATCGGCCAGCTCGTCGACGTGGCCAAGGCGGCCTACGACATCGTCGTGCTCGACACCCCGCCCCACTTCGATGCGACGACGCTCGCCGCGCTCGACCGCAGCGATCGCCTCGTGCTGCTGACGACGATGGACATCCCCACCGTCAAGAACGCGAAGCTGGCGCTGCAGACGCTCAACCTCCTGCAGTACCCGCGCGAGCGCATCGCGCTCGTCGTCAACCGGCCGCTCCCGCGTGCCGATCTGCGCGAGAGCGATATCTCGCGCACGCTCGACATGACGATCACGGCGGTCATCCCGGGTGACAAGGAGATCGGCGCCGCCGTCAACCGCGGCGTCCCGATCACGTCGTCCAACTCGCGCGCCCCGGCCGCCAAGGCGATCAAGGACCTCGCGGAGCTGCTGCTCCCGGGTGGGCAGCAGGCCGCAGGCGAGGGCAAGGGCAACGGCGACGGCAAGTCGTCGAAGAAGTCCGCAGAAGGTCAGCCGTCCGCCGGCCGCCAGAGCCTGCTGAAGGCCGGCGCGTCGAGGTTCTCCAAGCAGAAGGACAAGAAGGCGGCGTGAATTGAGCCTCCAGGGACGTATCCAGCAGCGCAACCCGGAGCCCGAGGTTCCGGTCTCCCGCGAGCAGCACGCCGAGCCGGAGAAGTCGACCGGCCCGATCGATCCGTTCGCCGATCTCAAGTCGCGCGTCCACCATGACGTGATCACGCGCCTCGGCCCGCGGCTGTTCGCCGCCGGCGGCGACGACGGCCGCGACTCGGCCCTCGAGCCGCGCGTGCTCGAGGCCGTCGAGGAGGCGATCGCGCTCGACAAGACGCCGCTGACGCGGCAGGAGCGCGCACAGGTCACGCGTGAGATCGCGGACGACATCCTGGGCTATGGCCCGCTGGAGCCGTTCCTGCGCGACGAGACGGTCAGCGAGATCATGGTCAACGGCCCCCACTCGATCTGGGTGGAGCGCCGCGGCAAGCTCCTGCGCACCGACGCGGGCTTCGTCGACGACCAGCACCTGCTGCGGATCATCGACAAGATCATCTCGCGCATCGGACGCCGCATCGACGAGGCCTCGCCGATGGTCGACGCGCGCCTGCCCGACGGCTCGCGCGTGAACGCCATCATCCCGCCGCTGGCCGTCACGGGCCCGACGCTCACGATCCGCAAGTTCCGCCGCGACCCGCTGACGATGGAGGATCTGCTCCGCTTCGGCACGCTCACCCCGCGGGCGGCGCAGCTGCTCGAGGCGTGCGTGCGCGGCAAGCTCAACATCCTCATCTCCGGCGGCACCGGCTCGGGCAAGACGACGACCCTGAACGTGCTCTCGGCAGCGATCCCCGAGGGCGAGCGCATCGTCACGGTCGAGGACGCGGCCGAGCTCCAGCTCCGCCAGGAGCACGTGATCACGCTCGAGACGCGCCCGGCGAACATCGAGGGCAAGGGCATGGTCAGCATCCGCGACCTCGTCAGGAACTGCCTGCGCATGCGGCCCGACCGCATCATCGTGGGCGAGTGCCGTGGCCCCGAGACGATCGACATGCTCCAGGCCATGAACACGGGCCATGACGGCTCGCTGACGACGATCCACGCGAACACCCCGCGCGACGCGCTCTCGCGCGTCGAGACGCTCGTCCTCACCGGCGGCGTCGAGCTGCCCCTGAAGGCGATCCGCGAGCAGATCGCGTCGGCCTTCGACATGGTCGTGCAGGTCTCGCGCCTGGTGGACGGCACGCGCCGCATCACGCACGTCACCGAGGTGCTGCGCATGGAGTCGGACGTCGTGACGCTGCAGGATCTCTTCATCGCCAAGCCCGTCGAGGACGGCGACGAGGCATCCGGCTCCAGCAGCCGGCTGCTCGGCCCGATGCGCGCGTCCGGCATCAAGCCGCAGTTCCTCTCCAAGCTCGGCGAGAACGGCGTGCACCTCCCGCCACAGTTCTTCCAGCTCGAGCCGGAGCGCGCAGACGGCAGCCCGGCGCAGCGGCCGACGGCCTTCGGCAGGGCCTCGGCATGAGGCACGGCCTCGGCATGAAGCGGGCGCTCGCGTCGCTGGGCGGCCTCGCGGCCATCCTCGCCGTCGCGATCAGCGCGGCCGGCGCAGCCTCGCCCGCGATCCAGATCGCCCAGGTCGACACGTCGCGCTACCCGCTGATCACGGCGACGGTCATCGCGCCCAACAGCGACACGCTCAAGAACCCCAAGCTGACGCTCAGCGAGGGCGGCAAGGAGCAGACGATCACGCAGACCGGCGGCGGCTCCGTGGCCGCGATCGGCCTCGCGCTCGACGTCAGCCGCTCGATGAAGGGCAAGCCGCTCGCCGCGGCGCGCGAGGCCGCGACGTCGTTCGTCAACAAGAAGCGCGCCAACGACCTGATCGGCCTCTACTCGTTCGGCCACACCGCGGACCCGGTGCAGTCGCCCGATACGGACCGTGACGTCCTCGGCACCGCGCTCTCGCGCGTGCCGCTCGACACGATCGAGGGCACGGCGCTCTACGACTCGATCATCCAGGCGAGCCGCGAGCTCGCCTCCGAGCCCACGCTGACGAAGGTGCTCGTCGTCCTGACCGACGGCGACGACACCACGAAGACCTCGCTCGAGCAGGCCGTCAAGGTCGCGAAGTCGTCCGGGGTGACCGTCGACGCGATCGCGATCGGCACGACGACGCCGCCCGCGGCGCTGAAGTCGATCGCCCACCAGACCGGCGGCACCGTCTTCTCGGCCGACCGCTCGACGCAGGGCATCACGCAGGTCTACAGCCGCATCGCGGAGCAGATCCGCAACACCTACCGCCTCCAGTACACCTCGCACGGCGACGGCAACGTGCCGATCTCGGTCGGCCTCGACGGCTACACCGCAGGCACCCAGACGGTCGACATGGCCGCTCCGGCAGCCGAGATCGTCGCCGCCGGCGGCAGCATCTCGAAGATCAGCAAGCGCAGCTCCACGGGACTCCTGCTGGCGATCATCATCGGCGTGGGCGTGCTGATCGGCGTCCTGCTGCTGATGCGGCAGCCGCGCGAGACGATCCTCGCCAAGCGCCTCGACCGCTACACGACGGCCGAGCGCACGGGCGTGATCGCCCGCCGCGAGGCGCGCGAGGGCGGCGTCTCGCTGCGCAACCTGCTCGTCCGCCGCGGTGAGCGCTCGTTCGGCGGCTCCGCCTACTTCAAGCGCATCGGCGGCCTGCTCGAGCGGGCCGACATGCCCATGCGCGCCGCGGAGTTCGCCGCCATCCAGGCCGGCGCCGCGCTCGGCGCGTTCCTCGTCGCCTTCGTGCTCGGCCTGGGCCTGATCGTCGCGCTGATCGCGCTGATCGCCGGCGCGATCGTCCCGGAGTTCGTGGTGCGCCGCAAGGCCAACAAGCGCCGCATGCGCTTCGAGGATCAGCTCGGCGACACGCTCGCCGCGGTCGCCTCCTCGCTGCGCGCCGGCCAGTCGTTCCAGCAGGCGATGTCGACCATCGCCCTGGACGGCCCGGAGCCGATGTCCTCGGAGTTCCAGCGCGTCGAGACGGAGACCCGCCTCGGCCGCCCGCCCGACGAGGCGCTGCAGGCGATGGCCGAGCGGCTCGCGTCGAAGAACTTCGAGTTCGTCGTGCTCGCCGTGAACATCCAGCGCCAGGTCGGCGGCTCGCTCTCCGACATCCTCGACATGGTCTCCGACACCGTCCGTGGCCGCGTGCAGTTCGCGCGCAAGGTGAAGGCACTGACCTCGATGGGACGCGCCTCCGCCTACGTGCTGGTCGGGATGCCGATCTTCCTGTTCGGCATCATCTGGCTGATGGATCGCCCCTACGTGCGGCCGCTCTGGTCGCAGACCGTGGGCAACCTGATGGTCGCGGCCGGCCTGGTGTCCATGACCCTTGGCGGGCTCGTCTGCCGCAAGATCGTCAACTTCAAGTACTGAGGCCCCGATGCTGCTCATCTTCGCAATCGTCATCTTCGCGGCCGCGGTCTACATGGTCCTGGACGCGGTCACCGTGCGCCAGAAGCAGATCGCCGGCTCGCTCGCCCGCGCCCGCCGCTACGGCGGTCCGGCCGTGCGCGAGTCGGAGCTGACGCGCGACGTCACGAACCGCCTGATCGCACCGATGGTGCGGCGCCTCGCGCACTTCGCGACGAAGCTCCCGATGACGCAGAGCCCGGACGACATCCGTCGCCGGCTGATCTCCGCGGGCCTCGGCCATCGCCTCACCCCCACCACCTTCCTCGCCATCAAGGGCGCGGCGGTCGCGGGGTCGGCACTGTTCGGCGTCCTGCTCGCAGGCACCGGCCTGCTGCCCGTCGGCAGCGGCCTGATCTTCGGCATCGTCGGCGCGGGGATCGCGTTCATCGCGCCCGACTTCGTCGTCGGCCGCAAGATCCGCACCCGCCGTCAGGGCATGCTGATCCAGCTGCCCGAGGTGCTCGACCTGCTGTGCGTGTCCGTGGAGGCCGGCCTCGGCTTCGACGCCGCGATGGCACGCATCACCGAGCGCTCGCAGGGCCCGCTGCTCGAGGAGCTCTCGATCGTGCTGCACGAGATGCGCATCGGCGAGAGCCGCGTGCAGGCGCTCAAGAACTTCTCCGACCGCCTCGACATGGCCGAGACGACGAGCTTCGCCCGCTCCATCATCCAGGCCGAGCAGCTCGGCATGTCGCTCGCCCGCATCCTCAAGGTGCAGGCGCAGGACAGCCGGCAGAAGCGCCAGATGTGGGCCGAGGAGAAGGCCATGAAGGCGCCGATCAAGATGCTGTTCCCGACGGTCATCTTCATCTTCCCGGCCATGTTCATCGTCATCCTCGGACCGGCGATGCTGCAGCTCATGAAGCTCTTCAAGGGCTTCTGAGGCGGCTTCGGCTGGGGTCGGCGCCGTCGCGCGCGGCCATCTAGACTGCAGGGCGTGGCGACGTGGCCGAGGGGTTAGGCAGCGGCCTGCAAAGCCGCGTACGGGGGTTCAAATCCCTCCGTCGCCTTGCCCGTCGTCCGTCGTTTCACGGCGCGAGCCTGATCTGGCGGCGGTCGCGGAGCGTCGTCCCGCCGTTCTCGATCGCGAGCTCCACAGTCGCCACCGCGCGAGATCCGCAGCCGCGCACTCGCGCTCTACAGCCGCAAGAACTCGCCCGGCGCGAGCAGGTGCAGGCGTTCACGAGTGCCGGCACGCGCGAACGCCGCGCGCAGCGAATCCGCGCCCTCGCTGAAGTGCGCCCAGCCCTCGAAGTGAAGCGGCACCACGTGCTGCACGCCGAGGATCCCAGCGGCCTCCGCAGCCTCCTCGCTCGTGAGCGTGAGATGCCCGTCGGGCACGAGCGGCGTCTGCGCCGCCCCGGCTGAGAGCACGGCCACGTCGAACGGGCCGATGCGCTCGGCGATCGTGCGCACGTGTGCCAGCGACGCGTTGTCGCCACTCACGTAGATGCGCGGGAGGCCGGGCATCGAGAGCGCGAAGCCGGTCACATCGCCGACCACGGACTCGCTGCCTTCCGGTCCGTGCAACGCCGGCATCGCCGTGACCGTGAGCGTCGCTCCGCGGGCGGATGTCAGCTCGCTCCGAGCCCACGGCTCGAGCCCCTCGACGTTGCCGCCGAGCCGCTCGGCGGCAGCCGGCGTCGAGAGGACGCGCGGAGCGGTTGCGAGGAAGTCGCGGCCACCGCGATCGAGGTTGTCCGGGTGCTGGTCGTGCGAGAGGAGGACGGCGTCGACGGGCCCGATCTCCCCCGGCTGCAGCGCTGGCCCGGCCGTCTTCGTCAGCGCGCGGGTGCCGATCGGGTACGTCCCGGGCGGATCGAACGTGGGATCGAGCACGAAGCGCACGCCGCCGAGCTCGATGAGCGCACTGGGGCCGCCGAGGTACCGGATCGCGAGTGCTTGGTCAGGCATGGCGACACTCATAGCGCAGGCTCGGGCCGGAGCGCGGAAACAGGGAGCACCCGCCGGGCGGGGCAAAGCCGAACGTCACCGCAGCACGCAGACGTGCACGTCATCGCGCAGAGCGCGAGTCGCGCACCCGTCGACGGCATGAGCCGGCGCAAAGCGCCCCCGGTGATCGCGACCCGGGGCTGTTTCCCGGGCGGAGCTATCGCGATCGGTGTCTGTGACCCCGTTCGTTAAGGTCTCGGCAGCGCGAATCGCAGTCGACCACGTCCGATCTCAAGGAGCAGGAATGCGCACGTTCATCGGTCGTAGGCTGACATACGCCAACGTCGCGGCCACCCTCGCACTGGTGATGGCCGTGAGCGGCTCGGCCGTCGCCGCCAACACCTACCTGCTCACGTCGACGAGCCAGATCTCCCCGCCGGTGCTCAAGAAGCTGCACGGCGCGAAGGGTGCGA
>DASXXY010000301.1:0-9768 GCA_036502805.1 Gaiellales bacterium
CTGCGCAGCGTCTTCATGAAGGGCATCGCCGTGGCCGCGCTCGAGGCGCTCGCGGCGGCGCGCGAGGCGGGCGTCGAGGGGCGCGTCCGCGCCGACATCGCCGGTGTGCTCGGCGAGCCGCTGCTGGAGCGGCTGCTGGAGGGGTCGCAGGCGCACGCGGCGCGGCGGGTGGACGAGATGGAGGCGGCGGCGGCGTACGTGCGGGAGCTCGGAGTGGAGCCGCGCGTCGCCGTGGCTGCGGCGGAGTGGCTGGCGCAGCTGCGGGACTCGGGGTAGAGCGCCGACGTTGGCGGCGCGCACGAACGGGGTCAGACCCCGATCATGTACGCCTGGAAGTGAGTCTGGCCCCGGACGATCGCGTGCACGATCGGTTTCAGACGCCATTCGTGCGAAGCCCGTCCCCGACGCCGCATCACAGGCCCAGGAGCCGCTTCGCGTTCTCCTTCAGGATCAGCGGCCGCACCTCGGGCTTGATCTCGAGCTTGTCGAAGTCGGCGAGCCAGCGGTCGGGCGTGATGAAGGGGTAGTCGGTGCCGAACAGCACGCGCTCCTTGAGCAGCGTGTTGGCGTGCTGCACGAGCTGCGGCGGGAAGTACTTCGGCGACCAGCCGGAGAGGTCGATGAAGACCTGCGGCTTGTGCACCGCGACGGCCAGCGCCTCGTCCTGCCACGGGAAGGAGGGGTGCGCGAGCACGATCTTGAGCGCGGGGAAGTCGACCGCGACGTCGTCCACGCACATCGGGTTCGAGTACTTCAGGCGGATGCCGCCGCCACCCGGCAGGCCCGTGCCGACGCCCGACTGCCCGGTGTGGAAGAGCGCCGGCAGCCCGGCCTCCTCGATCACCTCGTAGAGCGGGTAGGCCATGCGGTCGTTCGGGAAGAAGCCCTGCACGTTGGGGTGGAACTTGAAGCCGCGCACGCCGTGCTCGGCGATCAGGCGCCGCGCCTCGTCGACGCCCTTGCGGCCCTTGTGGGGGTCGATGCTCGCGAACGGGATGAGCACGTCGGGGTGCGCGTGGGCGACCTCGGCGATCTCCTCGTTGGGCACGCGCGTCTGGCCGGTGAAGGACTCCGAGTCGACCGTGAAGATCACGGCCATCATCTTGCGCGCGCGGTAGTAGGTCGCGAGCTCCTCGGCGGTCGGCCGCGCCGACTCGCCGCGGAAGTGGCGCACGGCGGCCTCGCGCAGCTCGTCCGGGAGCGAGTCGCCGCCGGCCTTCGACATCTCCACGTGGGTGTGGAAGTCGATCGCGACGACCTCGTCGAGGGTCAGGCGCTCGTTGTCAGCCACGGTCGGCCTCCGGTGCTTCGGCGATCAGGACGAACGCGTCGAGCGCGCTCGGGTCGAGCAGCGCGTCCCTGCTCGCGACGGACTCGACGGCGACGCCGCGCAGGATGCGCTTGACGGGCGTCTCGAGCTTCTTGCCCGTGAGCGTGCGCGGGATCGCGGGAACCGCGTGGATCGTATCCGGCACGTGGCGCGGCGAGAGCTGCGAGCGCAGGCTCACGGCGATGCTGCGGCGCAGCGCGTCGTCGAGCTCTGCCCCGCCGATCAAGACGACGAACAGCAGCAGCTCGCCGGCGCCGCCCTCGGCGTCCTCGAGGTGCACGACGAGGCTGTCGGCGATCTCCGGCAGCTCCTCGACGACGCTGTAGAACTCGCCCGTGCCGAGGCGCACGCCGCCGCGGTTGAGCGTCGCGTCGGAGCGGCCGGTGACGACGCAGCTGCCGCGCTCGGAGAACGCGATCCAGTCGCCCTGGCGCCAGATGCCCGGGTACATGCCGAAGTACGAGTCGTGGTAGGCCGAGCCGTCGTCGTCGCCCCACAGGCCGAGCGGCATGGACGGCATTGGGCGCGTGATCACGAGCTCGCCGAGCTCGCCCACGAGCGGGCGGCCCTCGGGGTCGAAGGCCTCCGTGGCGACGCCCAGCAGGCGGCCCGAGATCTCGCCCTCGTAGACGGGGAGCAGCGCGCAGCCGCCGACGATGCCGCTGCAGACGTCGGTGCCGCCGCTGCCGTTGATCAGCAGGACGTCCGCCCCGAGCTGCTCGTAGACGTAGCGGTAGCCCTCGACCGCGAGCGGCGAGCCCGCCGTGCCGAAGACGCGGATCGAAGCGAGGTCGTGGTCGCGTCCGGGCTGCAGGCCGGCCTTGCGGCAGGCCATCAGGAAGACGGGGCTGACGCCCATGAACGTCGGGCGCGTCTCGGCCGCGAGCCGCCACTGCCAGCCCATGTCCGGCCAGCCCGGGTCGCCGTCGATCATCACGATCGAGGAGCGCATGAGCAGGCCCGAGATGAGCGCCGTCCACATCATCCAGGAGGTCGTCGAGAACCACAGCAGGCGGCCGCCGGGCTTGAGATCCCAGCTCAGGGCGTGCGCCTTGAGGTACTCCAGGAGGATGCCGCCGTGCCCGTGCACGATGGCCTTCGGGATCCCCGTCGTGCCCGACGAGAAGAGCACCGAGAGCGGGTGCTCGAAGGCGACGGGCAGGAACGCGAGCGGCGCGTCCTGCGACAGCAGCTCGTCCCAGCCGACGGCGTCCGGCAGCCCGCGGCCGCCGTAGGGCACGTGCACGACGGCGCGCAGGCTCGGCAGCGCCGCGCGGATCGCCGCGACCTCGTCGCGGCGGTCGATCGTCCTGTCGCGGAAGCCGTAGCCGTCGACCGTCAGCAGGACGGCCGGGTCGAGCTGCGCGAGGCGGTCGATCACGCTGCGGGCGCCGAGCTCGGGCGCGCAGCTCGCCCAGATCGCGCCGAGGCTCGTCGTCGCGGCGAACGCGATCAGCGTCTCGGGGATGTTCGGCAGGTACGCGACGACGCGGTCGCCCGGCTGCACGCCGAGGCGCTGGAGGCCGGCGCGGGCGCGCGCGACGCGCTCGCGCAGCTCGCCGAACGTCAGCTCGCTGCGCTCGCGCGTCTGGGAGTAGGCGACGACGGCGACCGTGTCGACGTCCTCGTCACGGCCGAGCAGGTGCTCGGCGAAGTTCAGCCGCGCGCCCGGGAACCAGCGCGCGCCGGGCATCGCGTCGGTCGCCAGCACCGCGCTGTGCGGGGCGTGTGAGCGCACCTCGAAGAAGTCCCAGATCGACTGCCAGAAGGCGTCCAGATCCGTGACCGACCAGCGCTGGAGCTCCTCGTAGGTGGCGAAGGAGAGGCCGCGCTCGCGTGCCAGCCACGCGGCGTAGCGCCCGATCTCGGTCGTCTCGGCGGCGTCGGCGGGCGGCCTCCAGAGGACCGCGGAGCCCTCGCCGCTGCTGGAGTCGGTCGCCATCGCCGGGCTATCCTACCGGCTGTTCCAGCAGTCGGAACGGCGTCTTGACAAACGGGCAAACGACTGAGAGAGTCCAGAGCGGACGCGGCCCGATGGCGGGCAGGCGCACGCGGGGCCTCGCACGGGCGCCCGCGGCTCAGGAACACCCCGGCGGTTTCTCGATGAGGAGATGGACGCAGCCATGAGTTCGCGAAGCCTGGAAGACGTGCTGCAGACCCGGAGTGCCGTCGACCTGGCGCGCAACTCGCAGCTCGGCCCGTACGTCTATCCCGGCTATGCCGGCGAGTTCTCGAACTGGCGCGACGAGCAGCACGCCTGGCGCACGACGAGCGCGCTCTTCGATCAGTCGTACCACATGACCGATCTCTACATCAAAGGCCCGGACGCGCTCAAGCTGCTGTCCGCCTTGGGTGTCAACAGCTTCGCCAACTTCGCCGTCGACAAGGCCAAGCAGTTCGTGGCGACGAACTCCGACGGCCACGTGATCGGCGACGCGATCCTGTTCTACCTGGACGAGGATCTGCTCAGCCTGGTGGGGCGGCCGTCGGTGCACAACTGGGTGCAGTTCCACGCCGAGACGGGCGACTACGACGTGACCTGCGAGCGCGACGAGCGCGCCGCCGTCAACCCGAACAACCGGCGCATCTACCGCTACCAGGTGCAGGGCCCGACGGCGCTCGAGGTGCTCACCAAGGCCAACGGCGGGCCGCTGCCCGAGATCAAGTTCTTCAACATGGGCCGCATCACGATCGGCGGCCACGAGGTGCGCGCGCTGCATCACGGCATGTCCGGCGTCCCGGGCCTGGAGCTGTTCGGCCCCTGGGACGAGGGCGCCGAGGTCAAGGCGGCGATCGTCGCTGCCGGCCAGGAGTTCGGCCTCAAGCAGGTCGGCTCGCGCGTCTACGCCACGAACACGCTCGAGTCGGGCTGGATCCCGTGCCCGCTGCCGGCGGTCTTCACGGGCGACGACATGAAGGCCTACCGCGAGTGGCTGCCGGCCGACTGGTACGAGGCCACGGGCTCGCTCGGCGGCAGCTACTACTCGGACGACATCTCCGACTACTACACGACGCCCTACGACCTCGGCTACGGCGGCTTCGTGAAGTTCGACCACGACTTCATCGGCCGCGCGGCGCTCGAGCAGATCGCGAAGAGCCCGAAGCGCCAGAAGGTCACGCTCGCGTGGCACGGCGAGGACGTCGCGCGCGCCATGGAGACGATGTTCCACCGCGGCGAGCGCGCGAAGTACATCGACCTGCCGCTCTCGAACTACTCCACGTGGCCGAACGACCGCCTGATGCGCGACGGCAAGATGGTCGGCGTCTCGACGTTCTCCGGCTACAGCTCGAACGAGAGCTCGATGCTCTCGCTCGGCTACGTGGACGTCGAGCAGGCGACGCCGGGCACGGAGGTCGTGCTCGTCTGGGGCGAGGAGGACGGCGGCTCGCGGAAGCCGGTCGTCGAGCGCCACGTGCAGACCGAGATCCGGGCCACCGTCTCGCCCGTGCCGTACGCCGAGGTCGTCCGCGAGTCGTACCGGCCGAAGTGAGCGCCGACGCCGAGCTCGTCGGCCTCTACTGGACGGTCTCCGGCCCGGTCGAGGTGCACGTCGGGCGCGAGTGGAGTCTCTTCGGCTGGGCCGACCGCTGCGCCGAGGCGGCGAAGGTCGGCTTCAGTGGGATCGGGATCTGGCACGCCGACCTCGAGCACGTGCTGGAGACGCAGAGCCTCGCCGAGATGAAGCGCAGCTTCGACGGCAACGGGCTGAAGCACCTCGAGCTCGAGTTCCTGATGGACTGGTTCGTCGATCCGGGCGACGAGCGCCGCGCGGCCTCCGACGAGTCGCGGAAGCGGCTCTTCGCCGCCGCGGCCGAGCTCGGCGCCCACCACATCAAGGTCGGCAACATCCCCGGCACGCCATGCGAGCTGCCGCTGCTCGCGGAGCGCTTCGCCGAGCTCTGCGCCGACGCGGCCGGGCACACCGACGCGAAGGTCGTCTACGAGTTCATGCCGTTCGACGTGAACGTCAGGAGCATCGACGCCGCGCTCGCAGTCGTCGCGGGCGCGGGCGCCCCGAACGGCGGCATCGCGATCGACACCTGGCACATGAGCAAGCTCGGGATCGCGCCGGCCGAGCTGCGCCGGATCCCGCTGGAGTACCTCACCTGGGTCGAGCTCAGCGACGGCCGCTTCGCGAACATGGACGACCCGATCGACGAGGTCGTCAACCACCGCGCGCTGCCGGGCGAGGGCGAGTTCGACCTGCGCGGCTACATCGCCGCCTGCGAGGCCCAGGGCTACCCGGGGCCGTGGGGCGTCGAGGTGCTCTCCGAGGAGCTGCGCAACAACCCGATCGACGTCATCTTCCGGCGGGCGTACGACGCGACCGCCGCCCAGTTCCGAGACGAGAGGAGCGCCACGTGAGCGCTGCCGTTGCGCCGCTCGACCGCGACCGCCTGGTCTGGATCTACGAGCAGATGCTGCGCATCCGCGAGTTCGAGGAGCGCGTCAAGCGCACGTTCCTCGACCATCCGGGCGTGATCCGCGGCCACACGCACCTCGCCGACGGCGCCGAGGCCTCGATCGTCGGCTCGATCGCGACGCTCGGCCCCGACGACCAGTTCATGACGACCTACCGCTGCCACGGCTATCCGATCGCACGCGGGACGGATCCGAAGGCGATGATGGCCGAGATCTACGGCCGGCGGGACGGGCTCTGCAAGGGCATCGGCGGCTCGATGCACCTGACCGACGTCTCGAACGGCTTCCTCGGCACCTCCGGGATCGTCGCGGCCGGCATCCCGCATGCGGCGGGTGCGGCCTGGGCGGCGCAGATCAGGAAGCAGGGGCAGGTCGTCCTCTGCTTCTTCGGCGACGGCGCCTCCAAGCAGGGCGCGTTCGCCGAGACGCTCAACATCGCCTCGCTGTGGAAGCTCCCGATCGTGTTCGTGATGGAGAACAACGGCTACAACGTCCACACGCGCTCGGATCAGGAGGACGCGAACCGCGCCAACGGCGAGGATCTCTCCGTCAAGGCCAAGGCCTACTCCATGCCCGGCGTCACGATCGACGGCCGCGACCCGATCGCCGTCTACGAGACGGTCGGCGCGGCCGTGCAGCGCGCTCGCGCGGGTGACGGCCCGACGCTCGTTGAGTCGCAGATGTACCGCCTCTCGGCGCACGGCAACATCATCGCGCCGCCCGGCGTGCCGCTGCACTTCCCCGAGCACGAGGCGATCGAGAAGTTCGGCGCGCCCGAGGAGTACGAGGCCGCGAAGCAGGGCGACCCGCTCCCCGCGTTCCGCGGGCGGCTCGTCGCCGACGGCACGCTGACCGCGGCCGAGGCCGACGAGCTGGCCGCCAGGGTGCGCGACGAGATGCAGGCCGCCGTCACGTTCGGCCTCGAGAGCCCCTTCCCCGACACGAGCGAAGCGCTCGCCTACACGGAGGCCTGAGCCATGTCCCACGAGCTTCCGTACATCGCCGCGATCGGCGAGGCGATCCACCTCGAGATGGAGCGCGACGAGAGCGTCCTCTACTTCGGCCAGAACATGGCCACGACCGAGAACGAGCCGTTCGTGGACGCCTTCGGCAAGGATCGCGTGCGCGTCACGCCGATCTCCGAGACGGCCGAGATCGGGATGGCGATCGGGGCCGCTCTGTCCGGCTTCCGGCCCGTCGTCGAGCTCTACATGGCCGAGTTCATGCTCGTCGCGATGGACCAGGTGCTGAACGAGGCGCCGCGCTTCCGCGCGATGAGCGGCGGCCAGGTCAAGGTGCCGATCGTGCTCAAGGCGGGCTACGGCTTCACCGCCGGCTGGGCCGGTCAGCACACGGGGACGATCAGCGCGCTCTTCATGGGCGTGCCCGGCCTGAAGGTCGTCGTGCCGTCGACCGCGGCCGACGCCAAGGGCCTGATGGCGACCGCGATCCGCGACGACAACCCGGTCGTGTACCTGCACAACTACCTGCTCACGCTCGAGCACGGCGAGGTGCCCGACGGCGAGTACCTCGTGCCGTTCGGCGTCGCCAAGATCCGCCGCGAGGGCGGCGACGTGACGATCGTCGCCACCGGCTGGTGCGTCGACCGCGCGCTCGCGGCCGCCGAGGTGCTCGCGGGCGAGGGCATCCAGGCCGAGGTGATCGATCCGCGCACGCTCGCGCCGCTCGACATGAAGACGATCCTGGAGTCGGTCGAGAAGACCGGCCGGCTCGTGCTCGTCGACCAGTCGACGCGCCATGCCTCCGCCGCGACCGTGATCGCAGGCGAGGTCGCCGAGCACGGCTTCTCGTCGCTCAAGGCGCCGATCGTGCAGGTCACGGCGCTCGACGCGACGGTGCCCTACAGCCAGCCGCTCGAGGCGTTCGTGATGCCCGACGACGACAAGGTCGCCGCAGCCGTGCGACAGGTGCTCGGAACGGCCGCCGCCGGCGCGACGCACTGACCATGCCGGCGCTCGCTGCCGAGCAGGCGAGCGGCCTGCTCGCGACGATGTGGCGCATCCGGCTGTTCGAGGAACGCGTCGGACGGCTCAAGCAGGCCGACGAGGTGCATGGCCTCGTGCACCTCAGCAGCGGCGGCGAGGGGGTCGCGGCCGCCGTCTGCTCGCAGTTGCGCGACGCCGACGCCGTCTACTCGGGCCACCGGGCCCACGGCCACGCGATCGCGAAGGGCGCGCCGCTCGGGCGCACGCTGGCCGAGCTGATGGGGCGCGACGGCGGCCTCTGCCGCGGCCTCGGCGGCTCCATGCACCTCGTGGACGCCGAGCACGGGTTCATGGGCGCGACGGGCGTCGTCGGCGGCAGCATCCCGATCGCGCTCGGCAGCGCGCTGGCCATGCGCATGCGCGGCGAGGACGCCGTCGCGGTCGTCTTCTTCGGCGACGGGGCGGTGCAGGCCGGGCACTTCAACGAGACCGTGAACCTCGCGGCGCTGTGGCGGCTGCCGCTGATCATGGTGTGCGAGAACAACGGCTTCGCGGAGTTCACGCCGCGCTCGGCGCACACGAACGTCGAGCGCGTGAGCGATGTCGTCGCGCCCTACGGGATCGAGCGCGAGACCGTCGACGGCAGCGATCCCGCGGCCGTCTGGGAGGCCTTCGGGAAGTACCTCGCCGGCGCTCGCGCCGGCGGCGGGCCGTTCCTGCTGGAGTGCCTGACGCACCGGCTGCGCGGCCACTACGAGGGCGATCCGGGCGCCTACCGCGAGGCGCTCGCGGCCGAGGAGTGGCAGGCCAGGGATCCGCTCGCGCGCCTCGGGCGGCTCGGGCTCGCGCAGGGCTGGTTCAGCGAGGGCGACCTGGCCGCATTCGAGTCCGAGGCGGCGGCGGCGGTCGCGGAGGCGGAGCGGTTCGCACGCGAGAGCCCGTTCCCGCCGCTCGGCCTGCTCGGGGAGCTCGTCTACGCCGATGGCTGAGACGACCTACATCAAGGCGATCACGGGTGCGCTCGCCGCCGCGATGCGCGCCGACGAGCGCGTCTTCGTGCTCGGCGAGGACGTGGCCGAGGGCGGCCCCTACACGGCGACCGCCGGGCTCTCCGAGGAGTTCGGCCGCGGGCGCGTGATCGACACGCCGATCAGCGAGGCGGCGATCACGGGCGTCGCGATCGGGGCGGCGCAGTCGGGGCTGCGGCCGGTGCTCGAGATCATGTTCGTCGACTTCATCACGCTCGCGCTCGACCAGCTCGTGAACGCGGCCGCGAAGGCGCACTTCATGTCCGGCGGCCAGCTGACCGTGCCGCTCGTGCTGCGCACGCAGGGCGGCGCCGGCTACCGCGGCGGCGCGCAGCACTCGCAGAGCCTCGAGAGCTGGCTCACGCACGTGCCTGGGTTGAAGGTCGTGATGCCGAGCCGCCCGTGCGATGCCGCCGGGCTGCTCGCGAGCGCGATCGCCGATCCGAACCCGGTCGTGTTCATCGAGAACAAGACGCTCTACTTCCGCAGCGGCGACGTGCCCGATCCGCCCGAGCCGGTGCCGATCGGGCGGGCGGTGACGCTGCGGGAGGGCGGCGACGTCACGATCGTCGCGCTCTCGCGGCTCGTGCACGACGCGCTCGCCGCGGCCGAGCGGCTCGCGGCCGAGGACGGCGTCGAGGCCGAGGTGATCGACCCGCGCACGCTCGTGCCGCTCGACCTCGCGGCGATCGTGGCCTCGGTCGAGCGCACGGGCCGGCTCGTGATCGCGCACGAGGCAGTCGAGCACGGCGGCTTCGGCGCCGAGATCGCGGCGCAGGTGCAGTCGGCGGCCTTCGACCACCTCGACGCGCCGATCGTGCGCGTGGGCGCGCCGTTCGCGCCGATTCCCTTCAGCCCGCCGCTCGAAGACGCATACGTGCCCGGCCGTGCCGAGGTCGCCGCGGCCGTGCGCGCCGTCCTCTGATGCACAACCGGCTCAGGGTGACCGCGATTCTCGGCGCGCTGTCCGCGTTCGGGCCGCTCTCGGTCGACTTCTACCTGCCGGGGTTGCCGAAGCTGACGAGCGACTTCCACGCGAGT